>WRKN01000268.1 GCA_009778055.1 Synergistaceae bacterium | reverse complement strand
ATGGTTTTGATATACCGGACGAACTGCTCAGGAGTCATATCGGCACTACCGTAGAAAACTCGAAAAGGCTGATGCTGAATCACTTCGGCCCGGAATTTGACTTTGACGCCATACGCAATGACCGCCTCGACAAAGCCCGGCGGCATATCGAAGAAAACGGAACGCCCTTGAAGCCAGGGCTTCGTGAGCTACTGGCATATCTTGACAAAGAAGGAATTAAGACGGCGGTAGCCTCGTCCAACGATGAGCGGATTGTGCTGTTTCATCTGGAACACGCCGCTCTCGGGCACGAATTCGACGCCATAGTCTGCGGCGACAAGGTTAAAAAAGGCAAACCGGAACCGGACATCTTCCTGGCGGCGCTCGCCGAGCTGGCCGGGCAAAAAATTTCGGCGGACGAATGCCTTATCCTGGAGGACTCCTACAACGGCATAATCGCCGCGCACCGAGCCGGTATCCGCTCCGTCATGATCCCGGATCTTCTGCCGCCCACGCCGGAGATCGAGAAGTTGTTTTTCCGCAAAGTCGATACGTTGACGGACGTCATTTCATTGCTTGAATCATTGAATAGTTGAACAGCCGTTGAGCGAACATGTCCGGTCATAAAGGAAGAATTTACCTTTCTCCGCCTCACATGAGCGGGGACGAGACAAAAAAAATAGAGGAGGCTTTCGCCACTAACTGGATTGCCCCCCTGGGGCCTATGGTGGACGCCTTTGAGCGCGAAACCGCCGCTTTCGCCGGGGTTAAGGCGGCGCTGGCCCTTTCGTCCGGCACGGCGGCCCTGCACCTGGCCTGCGAATTGCTCGGCGTAGGCGGCGGAGACCTCGTATTCTGCTCGACCCTGACCTTCGCCGCCACTATCGCTCCGTTTTACCACAAGGGCGCGGAGTGCGCCTTTATAGACTCGGAGCCGGAGTCGTGGAACATGAGCCACAAAGCCCTGAAAAGGGCTTTCGATGACTACGCCGAAATCGGGAAAAAGCCAAAGGCCGTTATTATCGTGAACCTGTACGGACAGAGCTGCGACATGGATAAAATTCTGGATATCTGCGGCGAACGCGAGGTTCCGGTGATAGAGGACGCGGCGGAGTCGCTGGGCGCGCGGTACAAGGGCAAGCAAACCGGGTCTTTCGGAAAATTTTCCGTGCTGTCGTACAACGGCAACAAGATAATAACCACCTCCGGGGGGGGGATGCTGCTTTCGGATGACGCGGAGGCAATAGAGAGGGCGCGTTTCCTCTCGGCTCAGGCGCGTGACCCGGCGCCGTGGTATCAACATTCCACGCTCGGGTGGAACTACAGGATGAGCAACGTGCTCGCCGGAATAGGGCTGGGACAGATGTGTCATATCGCCGAGCGCGTGGCGGCCCGCCGCGGGATATTTGACCGTTACGTCCGGGAGCTGGGGGACATTGAAGGCGTCTCGTTCATGCCCGAACCGGAGTGGAGCGAATCCAACCGCTGGCTTACGGCGCTGACCATCAACCCTCCGGCGAAGCGCTCTTCAGATTTGAAAGCGCCGCCGCTTTCCGTGATAAAACATTTGGAGTCCCTCGACATAGAGAGCCGCCCGGTGTGGAAACCCATGCACATGCAGCCGGTGTTCGAGGGTTCCCGATACTATAGCCACTGCGTGGATGGCCGTTCCGAGGATATAGCGGCCGCTTTATTCCGCGACGGCATGTGCCTGCCGTCCGGCTCCGGCATGACGGACGAGCAGCAGACGCGCGTGATAGACGCCTTCAAGGAGGCGCTCTCGTGAAGCGCCTTATGGATATAATGGGAGCCGCCGTCGGACTTGTCATGCTTTCCCCTTTACTTTTTATCCTGGTAATTCTCATACGGCGCCGGATGGGGCCGCCGGCGATTTTTACGCAGCGCCGCGCCGGTCTGGGAGGGAAGCCGTTCATACTCTACAAGTTCCGGTCGATGAACGACGCCGTAGACGAGCGCGGGAAACTTTTACCGGATGACGCGCGCCTGACGGAGTTTGGAAAATTTTTGCGCCGAAGCAGTTTGGACGAGCTTCCGCAGTTGTGGAACGTTTTGAAGGGGGAAATGAGCCTGGTGGGGCCGCGCCCTCTTTTGCTCGACTACGTGCCGCTTTACGACGATACGCAAAGGAAGCGGCTGGACGCGAAGCCGGGAATAACGGGCTGGGCGCAGATCAACGGGCGTAACGCGATAGGGTGGGGCGAAAAATTCGCCCTCGACGTATGGTATGTAGAGAACTATAGTTTATGGCTCGATGTGAAAATTTTGTCGCTTACTATCTGGAAAATATTGAAACGCGAGGGAATTTCAGCTCCAGGAGAGACCACCATGCCCAAGTTCACGGGAACAGAAGGCCCGCGTAAATAAACTGTATATCCTTTCAATTCATACCTCCACCGTCCCGTCATAAACTTTTATGCAGTCGCCTGTCATATAAACGGTTTTGCCTGTATAACAAATTATCAAGTCCCCGCCGGGCAACTGTACCTTTATATCCGAATCA
>WRKN01000267.1 GCA_009778055.1 Synergistaceae bacterium | reverse complement strand
CTGTTCAACCTTGTGCTGGGAGGATTCGATGACCTTGGTCAGCATGGAGGACTCGATAGCTTCGCCGTCCGTCATGCCGAGTTTCCCCATTAAGCCCTGTATCTTCTCGGAGCCGAACAGGCGCAGCAGGTCGTCCTCCAGCGACAGGTAAAAGCGGCTTCCCCCCGGGTCGCCCTGACGCCCGGCGCGTCCTCGGAGCTGGTTGTCGATGCGCCTTGCCTCGTGCCTCTCCGTGCCGACTATGGCCAGCCCGCCCAGCTCGGTGACCTTGTCGTGCTCTTCCTGACATCTGGCGCGGAAGTTCCCGAGATGCGTTTCGTACGCGTCTTTGATCCGGGTGAACGCGCTTTTCAAAAAAACGGCGTATGCTCCCTCCGCCTCCAGCGCGCCTGCCGCGCCGGACATGTGCCTGTCCCTCATGTAGTTTTTCGCGAGGTCGTCCGGGGTGACGTTTACATACTGGACGAAATAGCCGTAGACGTCGTCGGCGTCCAGCGCCTTGATTTTCCAGTCTATCGGCGGGCGCTCGGACAAGAGTTTTTCTTTGGCAAGGAACTCCGGGTTGCCGCCCAGCATGATGTCCGTTCCGCGCCCCGCCATGTTGGTGGCGACCGTTACCGCGCCCAGATGTCCGGCTTGCGCCACGATAAGGGCTTCTTTTTCGTGGTGTTTGGCGTTCAAAACCTGATGGGGGACCTTGCGCGCTTTCAAAAGTTTGCTGACGCGCTCGGAGTTTTCGATGGAGGTAGTGCCCACAAGAACCGGCTGTCCGCGCTCGCTGCACTCCTGAACCTCGTCGGCTACAGCCTTGTACTTCTCGACGGCCGTACCGTATATTACATCGGGGTTATCATTTCGGATCATGTCCTTGTGCGTCGGTATGGTCACGACGTTCAGCCCGTATATTTCCCTGAACTCCTCCGCCTCGGTCGCCGCGGTTCCGGTCATGCCGGCCAGCTTGCGGTACATGCGGAAGTAGTTTTGCAGCGTTATTGTCGCCAGGGTCTGGCTCTCGCGCCCCACCTTGACCCGTTCCTTGGCCTCGATGGCCTGATGCAGCCCGTCGGAGTAACGGCGTCCCACCATGAGCCGTCCCGTGAACTCGTCCACTATGGTGATCTCTCCGTCCGCGACCACGTAGTCCACGTCGCGCTGAAAAAGGCGGTGCGCCTTCAGCGACTGTATGATGCGGTGGGCCAGCTCCGAGTGAGCGGCGTCGGAAAAAAGTTCCGGCATTTTCATGATGTTTTCGCACCTCTGTATGCCGTCCTCCGTTATGGCGATGTTACGCTCCTTCTCGTCTTTTTCGTAGTCCACGCCCTCCTTGAGCTGCCTTGCCACGGCGTCGGCCTTGACGTACAAATCCACGTTGTCGTCCGACGGCCCGGATATTATCAGCGGCGTGCGGGCTTCGTCGATCAGAATGGAGTCAACCTCGTCCACGATACAGAAAGAATGTTCTCTCTGAACCATTTGATCCTTGTGCATGACCATGTTGTCCCGCAGGTAGTCGAAACCGAACTCGCTGTTGGTGCCGTAGGTTATGTCGGCGCGGTAGGCCTCGTAGCGTTCGTTCGGCGGCATATATGGATATATGACCCCCACAGACAGCCCGAGGAAGTTGTAGATGGGCCCCATCCAAGCCGCGTCGCGTTTGGCCAGGTAGTCGTTGACGGTTATCAGGTGGACGCCCTGCCCGGAGAGCGCGTTCAACACGACCGCCAAGGTAGCCACCAGCGTTTTGCCCTCTCCCGTGCGCATTTCGGCGATGCGCCCGTCGTGAAGCGCCATGCCTCCTATAAGCTGCACGTCGTAATGGCGAAGCCCGATGGTTCGCCGTGACGCCTCGCGCACCGCCGCAAATACCTCCGGCAGCAAGTCACCCAGGTCTTCTCCGTCAGCCGCGCGCCTTTTCAGCTCTGCACCGCGCTCGCGGAGGTCTGCGTCACTCATGGATTCCATCTCGGATGTAAACTCGTTTACCTGTTCCACCACGCCCCAATATTTCTTCAAGGCCCGCTCATTCGGGTCGAGCCCAAGCGCTTTTTTTATGTTATCCCACACTATGTCTCACCTCATAAACTCGCACTTCTAAAAAGCATCGGTATATTATAGCTTATTAACGGCTATATATTTGAAAACGGTTGTCTGCTGTTATGATAAACGATAAAAAAAGCGCCGAATCATAAAAATTCGGCGCTTTTCAGTCCAGCTCTGACCAACCAAGGGAGGCAAGATTGCTCATTTATCAGCGAATCAGCGACAGCACGGCCTGCGGAAGCTGGTTCGCCTGCGCTGTCATCGCCGTGCCGCTTTGCAGCAGAATTTGCAGCTTCGTAAAATTCAACATCTCCAAGGACATGTCCGCGTCCCTTATGCGGCTTTCGGCGTCCGTAAGGTTTGTTTCCGTCAGAGTAAGGTTTCGTATCGTGTGTTCGAGCCTGTTCTGGTACGCGCCGAGGCGTGCCCGCATACCGGACACCGTGCCTATGGCGTTGTCGAGG
>WRKN01000266.1 GCA_009778055.1 Synergistaceae bacterium | reverse complement strand
AGCCTCCGCCAGCGGCCTGCAGCGTTATCTGAACGTAGGTTACCCGCGGGCGGGACGGCTTATCTCGGGTTTGGAGCAGCTTGGCATAGTAGGCCCGCAGACCTCCAACTCATCCAAACCGCGCGACATACTGATGGACGAAGAAAGCGCGTTCGACGTCCTGGAGCGCGCGCGCAACGGAGACGCGGAGTAGTGCTGCCCCAGGCGCGAATAATATTTGAGCCGCAGACGCCCGGCGAGTGCCAGGTGATCGTATTGGGCGGGCGTCCTCCCCTGCGGTCATGGCTGCTGGACGTGGCTTCAGGCAGGACTGTCTGGGCCGTGGACAGCGGAGTGGACGCCTGTATGTCCGCGGGCATTACCCCTCATTACGTTTTAGGAGATTTTGACAGTATCAGCGAAGAGGGAAAAACGTGGTTGAAACATTCAAACGCGGAGGTCGAGCGTTTCCAGGCCGATAAAGACCGCACTGATTTCCAGCTTTGCCTGAACCGCGCCAAAGGCGGCCTTCTGGTTACGGGATGCTGGGGCGGGCGTTTCGACCACGCCTTCGCAAACGTTTTCTCCGCCCTGTGGGGGTTGGAACTGGGGGCTAAAGTCCTGGCCTTTGCCGACGAGTCGGAGATTCTGATACCCCTCGCGGCGGAGGGGCAAAGCGCCGCGCTTGAGCTGCGCCTGCTGTCCGAAGTGTCCGCGATTTCCCTGCTGCCTCTGAGCGAATCGTGCGAGGGAGTGGACGTCCGGGGAACAAAATGGGAACTGGACGGGACGGCGCTTGTCCAGGGACGTCCCTACGCTGTCAGCAACGTGCCGGAGAAAGGCTCGGAGGGGAAAATTTCAGTGAAAATCGAAAAAGGGGCTATTGGCGTTTATTGTTTTTTTGAGCCGTCAGCCTGAAAAGGAAACCAGCCGGGGAACGTAATTTCATCAAATTTCATAAACGAATCGGCGTCCCTGTAAAAGCAGTCTTCCGTCCAGGTTTGGGGGTTGTTTTCGATATATTCCGCAATCCGCCGGTAATCGTCTTCGTCGCGGATAATGTGGTTATGGAAAGATTTTTACCAGACGGAATAACCGCATTGCATAGACACAAATCGTTTCAAATGGCCGACGATTGTTTGTATATTCGTAGGTAAGCAAATAAACAGCCACCGGCTAAAGCCGGTGGCTGCGGGAATCGCAGTTATGCTTTGTTCGCGGAGCCGAAAAGCTCTATCTTCTCCTTGACCGTCGCCTTGATGGCATCAACGCCCGGCCCGAGCAGCTTGCGCGGATCGAAGCCTTTGCCTTCCTTATCTTTACCAGCCTCTACGTATTTGCGGGTAGCCGCCGCGAAGGCAAGCTGACATTCTGTGTTGACGTTGATTTTGGAGACTCCCAGGTTTATCGCTTTTTTTATCATGTCTGAGGGAATTCCGGTTCCGCCGTGCAGAACGAGCGGTATGCCGTTCGTCGCGTCCTGGATCTTTCCCAGCGCGCCAAAATCCAAACCCTTCCAGCCTGCCGGGTAAATGCCGTGAATGTTGCCAATGCCCGCGGCAAGGAAATCCACGCCCAACGACGCTATTTTCTTACATTCCTCCGGGTCGGCGACCTCCCCCATTCCTACGACCCCGTCTTCCTCACCGCCTATCGAGCCGACCTCCGCCTCGATAGAAAGCCCTTTGTCGTGAGCAAGCGCGACGGCTTTCGTGGTTTTATCCACGTTTTCGTCGATACCAAAATGACTTCCGTCAAACATGATGCTCGTAAATCCAGCCTCAATACATTTGACGCAGGCGTCGTATGAACCGTGGTCCAAATGCAGAGCGACGGGAACGGTTATACCCATCGACGCATCCATTGCCCGAACCATAGCGGCTACCGTCGTAAAACCGGTCATATATTTCCCGGCGCCTTCCGACACCCCGAGGATGACGGGGCTGTTCATCTCCTGCGCCGTGGAAAGTATCGCCTTAGTCCACTCCAGGTTATTGATGTTGAATTGACCTACCGCATATTTCCCCTCACGGGCTTTCTTCAGCATTTCAGAAGCACTCACAAGCATCTCTGCATCCTCCTAGAAATATTTTTTGCGTTTCTCTTACCAACAGACTAACAGATTAAAATGACAGCTTCTTTATTTTAGCGTGAGAGGGCGAAAAATCAAACAAAGCGCAAACAGGAATTTTTCCAGACGCCGGTATTATCGAATTTAAACATCAGGCTCTAAACGGCGAAGAAGCGGGGAATATTTTACCGGGCAAGAGGCCGCTCATTGTTTGAGCGGCCTCTTGCCGCTCGAAAGTATGTTAATATTCTTTTAATGTGTAATACGCAAGCGAGGATTTTTAGAAAACAACAGAAAGGGAGATTGACATGTCCTGCGCAAATAACAAATCAATGCCCTGCCCGTGTACATATTCATGCTCGCGGCGCGGCAAATGTTGCGAATGTTTAGCGTACCACACCCGTTCAGGCGAGTTCCCCGCCTGCTTTTTCTCGAAAGAAGCGGAGCGAAAGTATGACCGCAGTTTCAAG
>WRKN01000265.1 GCA_009778055.1 Synergistaceae bacterium | reverse complement strand
TTGTCCTGTTCCCAAATAAGGACGGTGCCCTGTACCGTCCTTTTTATTCCGAGATCAAGCGGAATATCTCTCCACGCGCCAGCTCGTGGCCATAATAAAAGCAAGACTGAGATCAAGAGGAAAAACAACAGACCGCCGACGAGACGTGGGGCAAACAATCACGCAGCACGGAGAACATTTTTAGGTATCTCGCGCGGTCTGGGCTGGTTGACAAAATTTGAGATTCCCTTGGGCGTCATTGAGAAAATCATCTTCTTTCTCAATCATTTATTTTATAAACCCATGTCCATGACGTTTCCACAAAAAAAGACAGGCATCATTTTTGTGAGTAATGACGCCTGTTTTCAATTCCAGCATAGTAATTTAATCAAGAAGTTTACAGGGTTTCCACCTCGCGCGCGTAGATGTACATCTCTCCGCTGCCCAGCGAAGAGTGAAGCAACCCTCGCACTTTCAGGGGCGTTCCCTCAGGGAGCGCCCTAACTTGTTCCTGAACGCCGGGAATAAAGGCCCGGGAGACCAGAAAATCTTTTCGGACGGTGCCGTCGCTCCACGGAGTTTCCTGTTTGATCGAGAATAAAAAGTATCTGTCGTTCTTCTCGCTCCTGATGTGATGAAGCAGCCCCGATACCGTAACTTCGTTCATAACTGCGGCCATTTCTCCATCTCCTTCCCGGTTAAATTATTTTAACAGCGCCGCGGCGATTGCCGCTAAAAACGCGAGCAAAACCAACCCTTCCGCCAGGATTATTTTTCCGGTCTTTTCGAGCCTGCTCAACCTGGCCTCCAACGCGCGGGCGTTCTCGCCGGTTGTCCTGGTCTGCTCTTCGATACGGGAGGAGAGCGTTTTTTCCAAAATTTCCCCTACCATACCGGGCATACCGGACTTCATCCAACCCACCTGCTCGGACACTTCCGCCGAAAATTCACTGAGTTCTCTGGTCTGGGCGCGTCCGTTTGCCTTCAATATGCCTCCCCAGTCGGAGAGGTTTGCCTCCAGGGAGCGCAATATCTCCCCGCTCGCCGCGGCGTGGTTTTCGTCCGGTTCCTCCGGCTTGGGCGCAAGCTGTTCAAGCCGCTCAAGCCGATCTATCGCGGCATTCATGGTTTCGCACATGCGCGACAGGGGAAGCAGCCCGTCTGAAACCCGCAGCGCGGAGTCCTGGGCGGAGTTCAACGCCGCCGTCATTTCCTCGGAAAGAGCCCTTAGACGCCTCAGAGATGAAAGCGTTTCCTCCAGCTCGCGATCCACAGCCGGCAGGGACTCGATCGTCCGGGCCAGCTCGGCGGCGACAGCCTCCTTCAAACCGGGCAGAAGCGCGTCCGCCAGCTCCGTTATTATGCGCGCCGTGGCATGATCCAGGTTGGTCGTCATGGCGATTTAAAGCCCAGGGGAGCTGGGTTCATATGGGCTGAGCCCGTTCTCAGGAATTTTCTCCTTGCCCCCTCTATGGCCAGCCTCATTCTGAACTCGGAAAACGGGAACTTGAAATCGTGTCCGCTTGACAGCCATTTGCGCAAAAAACCTCCGTCGTCTGAATCTGAATTCCAATCAATGCTTTGCCCCCATAACATAAAGTCTGTGTAACGCGCGTCATAATTTTCGTAAACGAACCACTCCACGCTCCCTTTGTAATCCCGCCGGGCGGCGAACATGTTCAGGCGCTCCGGGACGTCGGTCAGAAGGTCGGTCAGGCGGGCGTTGAAAAGCGCGCCCTGCCCGGACGCCGCCACCCAGTGGGCGGCATGTGCCAAAGCGGCGGCGTAAGGGGCGCGCGCCAGGTCGGACAGCCCTGAATCGATGCGGGCTATGTCGAGGTGGACAACCGGAAGCCATTCCGCGAACAGGTCGTTCCAGTCCACGGAAAGGGCGTCGTCGGACGCGCATATGCCGTCGCTCGGAGCCACCAGGACGTCAATCTCGCGCAAAAGCGTGTCGGGCAAACTTACCCTGACGTGAGGCAGGGCCGGGGGAATTGAGCCACGGAAAATCCAGTCTCGTTCATCGACGCCCCCCAGGGGGTACTCTATGTGCGCGTCGTGAACCAGGCGCGACAATAACCTGAGGGAGTCGTGACGGCGCAGCCCCAGCAGCACTATGCGTTTTTGCCGGGAGCCGCGGAAAACCTCCAGTCCCATAAAGCGCGATTGTATGTTCTGTTCCTGGAACGAGGCCAAAAGCGGCGCGAAAGGCCCATAATCCGCGGTGTCTCCGGGGTCGCGGGATATGGCGGCGGCGTCAGCCAGTGAAATTTCCTCGCTTCTGCCCCATTCCATGTCGAAACCGCCGGACAAAGTAAGCCCGGCCAAGGCGTCTTTTATACCGTGCCCCGCTTCTTTGAGGTTTTGGAGCGCCTGATACAGCGTCTTGCGCGAGACGGATACGTTGGATGCCGCGCGGCGCGTGTCGGACAGGGCGACGTCCTCGCGCGACAGCTCCCCGTACAAAAGGTCGCAGTAGTCTTCCCTCATACGGTTTTCCCACCAGGAAAGATGGTCGTTCAGAAAGCGCAGCCTTTCCGCTATCAATTCTTTTT
>WRKN01000264.1 GCA_009778055.1 Synergistaceae bacterium | reverse complement strand
GTGTTTCATCCTCGCATACAGCTATTTTAAGGCTCAAACCATCACCTACCTTCTGAGGTTTTCTGTTCATGCGCGGAGATCTCCTTCTTTAGGCGGCGGCAAACCCTCCTCACCGCTGTTCAATTCTCAATATTTTATCATACCCGGAGCGATTTTGGAAAAAAAGTTTTAAAGTATACATATAAACTTAGAGTGGAAACCCTGCGGGGCATGTGATATACTTTACAAAAACTATGACCGGAAAGGAAATACCGCTCATGCGTGAATTCAACGTGACGGGGGTGTGCATACCCGAAAGTCACTATATGGTTGACATAAGCGGCAAGCTGGCGCAGATCAGGGCGATGGTCGACAGGGGCGATTATTTCACGATAAACCGCGCGAGGCAATACGGCAAGACAACAACGCTGTTTCTTCTTAAAAGGATGCTTAAAGAAGAGTACACAGTCGTATCCTTAAGCTTTGAAGGGATTGGCGGCAAGACCTTTGAATCCGAGACGGTTTTTTGCCGGAAGTTTATGAAGTTAGTCCAAAGAGCGCTGGCCTTCGCGGATGTGCCTGATGAGTACAGGGAAGGCTGGCTCAGTGAGGCTGTGGACGACTTTGAAGCGTTGAGCGTCCACATAACAAAAATGTGCAAAGACAATAAACTCGTTCTTATGATCGACGAAGTCGACAAGACGAGCAACAACGGAGTATATCTGCATTTTCTGGGAATGTTGCGCGAAAAATACCTGAGACGGGCGCAAAATGAAGATTACACTTTTCACAGCGTCATACTCGCCGGGGTGTACGACATCAAGAACATCAAACTGAAGATGATAAACGAGGGCGTCTATACCCCTGCGGCGACGGAAAACAAGATGTATAACTCGCCGTGGAACATAGCTGTCAACTTTAGAGTTGACATGTCCTTCAGCCCGGATGAAATAGCCACAATGCTCACGGAATATGAATCAGACCACGATACAGGCATGGATGTCCCCTCAGTAGCCGATGAGATATACAGCTACACAAGCGGATACCCGTTCCTCGTTTCAAGAATCTGCCAATGCATAGAAAAGAAACTCGGTAAAGACTGGTCTCACCATGGCGTACTGGAAGCGGTCAAAATAATACTTGACAAAAAAAACACATTGTTCGACGATATATACAAGAATCTGGAAAACAACAAGGATCTGTACGATTTCCTCTATGGCCTGCTTGTCGCAGGGGATGGGAACGGTTTTAACATCTACAACCCGATCATCGACCTCGGCCATACCTATGGCTTTATAAAAAAAGGCGAGCGCAACAAGGCGGTGGTGTCAAACAGGATTTTTGAGATTCTTATGTATGAGTATTTCATATCAAAGGATTCGATCCCAAAGAAACGGATAACGGGCATAGTTCAACGCGACGTGATCAGTGAAGGACGGTTCGACATGGAGCTGTGTCTGCGTAAGTTCGCCGAGCACTACGCCGAGATATTCAGCGAGCGCGACGCGGAGTTCATCGAGCGCGAAGGGCGGCTGCTGTTCCTGTCGTACCTGAGGCCGCTGATCAACGGACATGGGTTCTGCCACATAGAAAGCCAGTTCGCGGACTTCCGCCGCATGGACCTGGTGGTGGACTTCGGGCGCGAGCAGTTCATAGTGGAACTAAAGCTGTGGCGCGGCGAGGCGGGGCACGAAAAGGCATATGAGCAGCTTCTTGGCTACATGGGGAGCAAAGCCGCAAGTGAAGGCTACTTGCTGACCTTCGATTTCCGCAAAGACGTAAACAAGCAGCCATACGCAAAGTGGGTGGAGACTGACGGGCGGAGGATATTCGATGTAGTAGTTTAGATAGTTAGGAGTTAGGAGTTAGGAGTTAGGAGTTGAAAAACGCGGAAAGTTTAGCAAAAATAGCGGGCTATCAGAATGTGGACATTTTTATAGCTCGCTTTTTATTATATTACCGCGTCCCCGCGTCCCGTAAACGCCAGTATCGCCCCTTGTACAAGGGTGCAACTATTAGTTGCCGGCAATGTCTTATCAGCCCCCGCCCCTCACACACACCATTTTATCCTTGCTTTTTCTATGCAAACATGTTAGAATCCGAAACAAAGCATATCCCACATGGCTATGACCGGGAAAATAGCATTGCTTGGCCTCAACAGAGAAGAGGTGCCGTAGGCTGGAAGCGCCTCCTGAGCCGATTTGCTTAGTTCGCCCGCGAGCTCTGACTAATCATCAGCGGATTGCCCCGTTACCGGCTATAGAGAGCGGCTTGCCGAATTTGGGTGGTACCGCGGAAGGAATTATTCGCCTTTCGTCCCTTTGACCAAGGGGAGAAAGGCGTTTTTTTGAATGGAGATGTGAAATGAAAGAAAAACTGGACGATATCCAGCGCGAAGGACAGGCGCGAATCGCGGGGGCAAGCACCGTAGCGGAGTTGCAGGACGTTAAAACCTCGCTACTCGGCAAAGCGGGCTCGATAACGGCAATCCTCAAAGAAATCCCAACACTGGAACCTTCCATACGCGCCGAAACGGGGCGGGCGGCGAACGAACTCAAAAACCGATTTACAGACATGATCGACTCCCGCAGGGAAGTGCTGAGT
>WRKN01000263.1 GCA_009778055.1 Synergistaceae bacterium | reverse complement strand
TTTACCAAAATTGAATCCGGCCGCCTGGAACTCACCCCAGCTCCCTATGAAACGGCTTCCATGCTGAACGACGTGTTGACCATCGTCCGCGTCCAGGTAAAGGAAAAGGCGGAAAAGCCGCTTGAACTTATTGTTGAAGCGGACCCCGCCATTCCGTGCGGCATGATTGGCGACGCGGGCCGGGTCAAACAGGTCCTGCTCAATCTCATGAGTAACGCCGTGAAATATACAAACGAGGGATTTATCCGATTCTCCGCCTCCGGAGAACGAGTTGCGGAAAACACCGTACGCCTGACCTTCATGGTCGAAGACAGCGGCATCGGCATAAAGCCGGAGGATATGCCGAAACTGTTCGGCGACTTCACGCGTTTCGACGAAAAGCGCAACAGCGCCATCGAGGGCGCCGGTCTGGGGCTGTCCATAACGCGTAGTATGTGCCGGGCCATGAAGGGCGACATTACGGCGTCGAGCGAGTACGGCAAAGGCTCCGTCTTTACCGCCACCCTGATCCAGGACGTGGCCGACTGGGAGCCGGTGGGTGATCTGCCGGCCGTATCGGCAACAGTAGCGGCCCCGCAGCGGATCACTTTCGTCGCGCCGGATGCCAGGGTGCTGGTGGTGGATGATCTTCCCACCAACCTTATGTTGGCGAAAGGGCTGCTCCGCCCTTACAAAATGAGTGTTTTCACCTGCCTGAACGGGCGAGAGGCCGTAAATCTGGCGGCTACGCGTTCTTTCGACCTTGTGCTGATGGATCACATGATGTCCGAAATGGACGGCATGGAGGCAATGCAGGCGATCCGAGCGCTTGGCGAGCGTTTTGCGGAACTGCCCATCGTGGTTCTCACGGCACACGCCATTTCCGGGATGAAGGAAATGTTTCTGGCGGGCGGCTTTGACGATTTCCTTTCCAAGCCCATAGAAACGGACAAACTGGACGCGATGCTGAAACGGTGGATTCCCGCCGGGAAACAGCAGAACGTGCCGGAGGGCATGGAGATTCCGCCGAACATGGTAGGCGCGGCTAAAGCAGAATTGGGCATACAGCAGCTTGACCTGTTCAATCACTACCGCTGGCATTTTATAAACGGCCTTCCCGTGGATCAGGCGTACTGCGAGAAATTTACGGCCCTGGCGGAAGCTTTGGGAATGACTGAACTTGCGGCAGCCGGGCGGCGGGGCGACGCGGAGGAGATACGGCGGCTTTTGCCGGAAGCGTATGAAACCACAGCGCGAAACGACGGGCACACGTTGGATGATTTGGAAGATACGCTGTCGCGGCTTAAAACGGCCCTGGACCGGGACGACGCACAAAACGCCGACGCCGCGATGGAAGAATTGCGGTCAATGGACGGTTTGAGCGCGAGCGCGCGGGAATTGTATTTCTTTCTCTACAACGCGATCCTCATGGGCGACACGGAAAAAGCGGCCGGAGGGTTGGACGTGTGGAAAATTCTTGGACGCGCGGGTTAAACGGGAGGCGGTTTTCGTGAACGTGAACGTGAATGTAAACGTGAAAAAAATTCTTATTGTGGAAGATATGACCCTGCTGCGGGATACGCTTATGAATACCGTCAACAGCCAGGAAGATATGCGAGTGATCGGCGTTACCGTTGACGCGGCGGAAGCCCTTGACCTGTGCCGGAAACTTGAGCCCGACCTTGCGCTTATGGACGTGGTGACGGAGGGTAAAAGCAGCGGCATAGCGGCGGCGGCGGAAATCCGGCGGGAGTTGCCGGACATAAAAATCGTAATCATGACGGCCATGCCGGAGATAACTTTTATAGACGCGGCCAGGAAGGCCGGGGCGCACAGTTTTGTCTACAAGAACTCGGACAGCCGACATCTGCTGCATGTAATCCGCGGCACCCTGAACGGTAACGGCATTTTCCCCCGCCCCGGCGAAGACGCTCTCAGCAAGGCCCGCTTTTCGGATGCCGAAATGGCGATAATCCGCCTTGTCTGCCAAGGCAAAAGCCGGAGTGAAATGGCCGCCGCCCTGTCTTTATCCGAAAGCAGAATCAAGCAACTGGTCACAGGCATCCTGAACAAAACCGGATTTGAAAACATATTGAAATTCTCCGTGTACGCGGTGGCCAACGGTTTTATCGTGCCGGACGGCGGTTGATAGTAGAATCTCCAGCTATCATACCAGCGCTGGTTATTCTTCTTCGGAAAATGCTTTTGCCTGATCGCGCTTAGCGTGAACAATGTGCGTAATGTATACAGTTTGATTGATAACGCGGTAATATATTATGAACGGATTAGCAATCAGCCTACGGTACCCGGGTTGAAGGAACGGGTAGTCGTTTTGCGGCAATTCCGCGCCGAGAAACGGAGTATCTTCCAACCGACGCGCCTTTGCTTCGAGCGAATCGACCATTTTTAGCGCTGCGTCAGGGTTGTCCTCCGCGATATACGAGAATATATGTCGAATTTGTGCGTTTGCCCGACGAGTAAATTCAACCGCGTAGCTGCTCATTTATCATCTCACGTAAATCGGAAAAAACCTTGCCGGCCGGCACTGTAGGCGCGGTGCTCAAGTCACGGTCAGCCTCCATAAGCTCAACCGTTATTATCATGCGCTCTACCATGT
>WRKN01000262.1 GCA_009778055.1 Synergistaceae bacterium | reverse complement strand
TTTTCCGTAAATATTGTTGATATAAAGCTTGACCGTATTGCTTGATAAATTCAGATTAGCGGCAATTTCCGAGCGGGAAAGCCCATGGTACATATCGCGCAGAACTTCTATTTCGCGGGACGACAAGCTCACCTCTCCATCCACACCGTGAGCCTTCTTATAACCGGCCATAAACTGCGCGTGGCGTTTGGCGTAGGAGGCCGATTTACGGGCGATCGCCTCCAGCCATGGCTTGGGGGTGCTGCAATCCGGTTCGCGCAGAGCGGCGGAGGCAAGAGTTCGCATATCTTTGCCCAGCGATATGAAGGGCATCAGGATAGCGTTGGGCAAAGCCGTTTCACAGGCTTCGCGCAGCGCGGAAAAAGCGCCCGCCCTGTCTTTCGTTTTGAAAAGCACGCATGCCTCCATCGCCTGCAATTCCACCCGGCCGTACAGAATCGACTCCCGCCTTTTCTGCTCTTCCATATAGGCCAGTAAGGGAGCATAATTTTTCGTAATGTAGCAATATTGAGCCTTCACTTGATTTGCGAAGTTTTCGATGAATTTGGGATGACCGTAGGGCTCGAACGCTTCTTTCAACCAGCTCGGAACCATCTCCGGCCGCAAAGCGTGAATGTAATACATTCCCAGGGTGATGTCACTAGTCCGGAAGCGAATAAGAAACTCAGTTTCGTCCAACATAGCTTCGGAGTCTTTAAGCGCGCCTTCGGCCTTTGCGAAATCTCCCTGCGAAACGGCGATCCGTATCATGTATAACAGCGCTCTGTGCGTTATCTCATACTGCCGGTGCGCGCGCGCACGCGCCAGCCCTTTGAGGATAAAAGATTCCGCCGCTATGACGTCGCCCTGGTAAAATTTGAGCTCGCCACGGGCCAAATCATCTATGCCGGCCATACAGCCGTTGAAGCAATTGGACGCGTGTTCCGCCGCAACGGCCAGGACGTCAATATACTCCTGTGGCGCGCCTTGTCTGGCGGAACCCACCATGCTGAACCATGCGCCTACCGAATAGCTGTTCAAATTGTGCGGTTGGGCGGGAGACCTGGTAAGGTATTCGTTCATCCTTGTGTAGTAAATATGAAAGTCGTAGCGGTCGTCTACGGTACACATCAATTGCCGCATCGTGCCCCAAGCGTAGTATAGGCCTCCCAAATTGCGATTTCGCAGCTTGTCGTTCTCCGGCAAGCGCATTAAATCAGTCTCGTAACGCGCAAACAGTTCCAATGCTTCCCGCCATTTTCCAAGGCTCATGACGACGCGCACATGCGACCCGGCGAAAGCGACTACCTGGACAAGCTTGTCGGGCGGCGCCCGGTCAAAGATCTGTTCGGCGAAAGTCGCTATGCTATGCGGCACCTGTTCGGGGAGATCAATTATAATAAATACTATGGACTGGTAGTCCCCGATTTTTTCATAGTACGCCAACGCGTCTATTTTAAAACCGTTCCGGTCGCACCACTCTGCCGCAATTTGGTAGGTCCTCCGCTTTTCTTCCTCTGTAAGCATCTCCTGCTTGGTGCGCAGGAAATCAAGGAACAGGTGATGAATCATGTAGGCGTTGATATAGTTATCGAAGCGGACGAAGGCGCTTTGTCGCTCCAGCTCGGCCAGCAGGCTTTTGTCCTCTCCGGCCAAAACGGCGACCAGATCCGCCGAAAGGTGATCCACCAGGGAAAGGCACGCCAAAAAGTGCTGTAGTCGCTCGGAAACGATGTTGAACACTTCCGTCTGCATCAAATGGAAGAAGTTGTTTCGCATCGCGCTGCGTACATAGCCCGAATAGTTCGGTAATTTTTTAAGCGACTGCGCAATGAAGTTTACGGCAAAAACCCAGCCGTTCGTGTCCTGAAAGATTTCGCGCAGAGTTTGCTTTTCCACGGATATTCCCTGATGATCCAGATATTCGTCCAACTCGCTTTCAGTGAAGTTCAGATCTTCCTCGTTTATGTGGGCGACAAGACCTCTTGCCTGCAGACTGGCCAGATTGATCGGCAGAGGTTTCCTGCTGATAATGATCAGCGCCTTTCTGTTCAACGGCGGGTAATTTATGGCGTACTTTACAAAATCAATTACGGCCTGATTTTTCATAAAGTGAAAGTCGTCTATAACGACTATGTAGTGTTGATTGCTGGGCATACTGCGTTCATACAGTTGATAGAACTGTTTACATCTTTCTTCCGTGTCGGGGAAACCGATTTCTCCAAAAACCTCGCCCAGTTGCTCGTTCATTCGCGCAAAAGAGTGGGCGACGTTTTCCCAGGAGCGTGATTCCACGTTGTCGCGGTCCGATAGCTGCTCCCACGCGACAGGAAGATTCTGCTCAGACAAAAAATCGGAAACCGCGCGTGTTTTACCGTAGCCCGCCCCCGCGCATATGACCACCACGGGGCATTTCGCGGCCTCCGTAAGAAGCTGGTTCAGCCGCGGGCGTTTGAAGTGGTAAAGAGCGTTCGGATCAAGGTGCGCCGCAGTACTCATAATTGGTTACATCTCCTTGACACATTACAAAAGAGTTCCGCTCGCCGGATGCAGCCGGCTTTTCGATGTGGAGGCGGCCAACTGTTGCTGCGTATAAAATTCATCCCTGCTAACAAGCGTAAGTTTA
>WRKN01000261.1 GCA_009778055.1 Synergistaceae bacterium | reverse complement strand
GTAGGCGCAAGGACGCGCCGCCGAGCGACAAGGGGCAGAAAATACACATATTTTCCATGCACCGCACTTGTGGTATCGCCCCGTGTTAGCCTTCCCACATGAAAAACCCCAAAAAAACCAAAAAAAGTTGTTGACAAGGCGATTGACTTTTGATATTCTGTCTGAGCGCCCTCATTTCGGCAGGGCGCAAAAAACGCGAAGAACCGGGAGATTGCAGGCATGGCGCGGCGTGCTTTTGCATACTGCGAGGCCGACTTGTCTGGTAACTTCCGGGGAGTATGTCCGGCGTTTAGCCGTTTGCCGCTGCTATCCAGCAGACTCTCAATGATGCGGCTTGGCGGCTATAGCGCGTAATCGGGCGGCTGAGAGAATTTCGCATTCCCACACTTTGCTCCACCGTTAGAGAGCGGACGGAGCGGAGACCTACAGCAGATTGCGTTTATCGCCTGCGCGGGGCTTTCGGCCGGAAAGCTTTTATTTCCGGTTTGAATTCAGAACGGGAATGATACGCACGGCAGTGTGTTCAGAAAATTTTCCTTCCGTACTGTCTATCTATTATTTAAACATCATACCGAGAAGTCAGGAGGAGCAAATGGCAACCAGCAAGAAAATGATTCGGATCAGGCTCAAAGCGTATGACCACCAGCTCATTGACCAGGCGGCTTCGCAGATCGTCGAGACTGCTAAGAGGACGGAAGCAAGGGTCTCGGGTCCCATCCCGCTGCCTACAAAAAAGGAAATCGTGACGATCCTTCGCGCCGTCCACAAGTACAAAGATAGTCGTGAGCAGTTCGAGCGTTTGACGCATAAAAGGCTCATTGATATCATCGGCCCTACCCAAAAAACGGTTGAAGCGCTTATGTCGCTTGAATTGCCCGCAGGCGTCGAGATTGAGATCAAACTATAAATCCGGCTGCGGGTTTCGGTCATGTTGATTCGCGTTTTTGACGCGAGTCAACCAATAACCATGTAAGGAGTGAACAAAATGGTCAAAGCGATCATCGGAAAAAAAGTTGGCATGACCCAGATATTCGATGATAATGGCAAAGTCATCCCCGTTACGGTGATAGAAGCCGGCCCATGCGTCGTAGTCCAGAAGAAAACATGTGAAAACGACGGGTATGATTCCATCCAGCTCGGTTTTATGGACGTTAAAGAGCGCAGGCTCACAAAACCCGAGCTTGGGCATATGAAAAAAGCCGGCGTTGCTGCAAAAAAACATCTCAAAGAGTTCCGCTTCAACGACACATCCGCGTTTAGCGTCGGCGACGAGCTTAAGGCGGACGTTTTCAGCGAGGGCGACCACGTCGATATTACAGGCACATCGAGAGGCAAAGGTTTCGCCGGGGTCATCAAACGCCACGGCGCCGGAAGGACGCCGGAGTCACACGGCGGAGGCCCGGTACACCGGCACGCCGGCTCCATGGGATCAGGAACGGACCCGTCGCGTATTTTCAAGGGCAAAATAGGCGCCGGCCACATGGGCGCGGAGCAGGTGACCATCCAAAACCTCGACGTCGTCAAGGTAGACCCGGAGCTCAACATGATCGCCGTGAGGGGCGCGGTGCCCGGACCCAGGGGCGGCATCGTCTACCTCAAAAACACGGTCAAGAACAATTAGGGGAGGGAGTTAAATGCCAGCAAATAAGCTTTACAGTATGAAAGGCGAGGTTATCGGCGAAGTGACGCTCTCCGATGCTATATTCGGCGTAGAGCCGAATATCACCGCTATCCACACAGCAGTTAAAAACCACCTTGCCAACCGCCGCCAGGGAACGCAGTCAGCGCTGACGCGAGCGGAAGTCAGGGGCGGCGGCGCAAAGCCCTACCGCCAAAAGGGGACAGGCCGCGCACGGCAAGGCTCGACAAGGGTCCCGCACTATACGCACGGCGGCGTCGCGTTTGCGCCAAAGCCGCGCAGCTACAGATACTCGATAAACAAAAAGCTCAAAAGGCTAGCACTTAAGTCAGCTTTATCGCTAAAGGCTGCCGAAGATTCGATAATAGTCGTTGACGGCATCGAAATGGAAGAAATCAAAACAAAGGAATTCAAAAGGTTTTTAGACGCCGTCGGAGTTTCCGGAAAGGCGCTTATCGTCACGCCGGATATAAACAAGAATGTCATATTGAGTTCGAGGAACCTGCCCGGCGTCAAAACCACGTTCGCCCGGCTCTTGAACACATATGACATTGTTGATGCGCGTACATTCGTGGTTGATAAGGCGGCGCTCGAAACAATCGAGGAGGTGTACGCGTAATGAGGACGGCTTATGATATCATCCTGCGGCCAATCATCACTGAGCAGTCAATGGAGCATCTCGATCTTAAAAAATACGTTTTTGAAGTCGCGCGCGACGCTAACAAGATCGAAATAGGAAAGGCTGTCGAGGAGATTTTCGACGTCGAAGTTGATAAAGTTACGACTTTGAATATGAAAGGCAAGAAAAAGCGAACGGGAAGGTACCCGGCAGGGTACAGGCGTTCCTGGAAAAAGGCTGTCGTCAAGCTGACTGACAGCTCAAAGACCATTGAGTTCTTTGAGGGCATGGTCTAATTACAATATGGCGGTGTTTGAATTATGTCTGTAAAACTTTATAAACCTACTACTCCGTCGAGACGGCATATGTCGGTTTCGGGGTTTGATGGG
>WRKN01000260.1 GCA_009778055.1 Synergistaceae bacterium | reverse complement strand
ATAGAGCCGGGCATTTACATAGAAGGCTGGGGCGGCCTGCGAATCGAGGACGATTACATCGTCACCGAGAACGGCTCGGAGTGCCTGACCCAATCGGACGATCAGCGCCTCAGAGTCGTTGCGTAATCTATATAAGTATTAAAAGCCGGGGATCCCCGGCTTTTAAATTTTTAATTTATCCCGTACTCGCGCAGCAACTGCCTGTACCTATCCTCGAAGACATCGGCCGGGGTTTGGTGCCTGTATGGTTCGTAGTCCGGGATTTGGACCGGCGGCTGCTGGATTGGCGTCTCACGAGGCTCAGCCACCGGAACGGCGGGCTCGTAATAGTCATCGTCCTGTTCGATCAGGAAAAGGCGCGGCGCGTTGGGGTCGCTCACGGCGTCGTTGTAATTTCCGCCATGAGTAGGGCATTGGGCGGAAGGGGCTTTGCCGGAGGGCATGTAAAGGGGTACGGCCTGACAGCCCGATCTGGCCCTGAACCCGGTGGCGCGGCAAATTGAAACGCTGTCCACCTCGACCCATGCCGGGGGGGGATCAAATTTTGCGGGGGTTCCCATGTACGCGACGGCGAAGTCCATGAACGTCTTCCAGGGCGGCGCTGCTACGATGCCGCCTGTCGGGCTTGGGCTGCGGCCGTATACGTTTCTCAGCGACGTATGATCGTCGTTGCCGACGTAGAGCGCCGTGGTAAGGCCCGGCGCGCCGCCGATAAACCATCCGTCGATAAAGTCGTTGGACGTCCCGGTCTTGCCGAAAGCCTCCACGTTATTTTCGAGCCTGGCCCGTCCCCCCGTCCCTCCGCGTATGGTGTCGATCATCATGGAGCGAAGGGCGTAAGCCGTCTCAGGCTTGATAGCCTGCACCGGCCTTGACTCGTTGGACAAAAGCACGCTTCCGTCGTCATGCGTGCGGATTTCTCTGATCATTATGGGGGGGGTTCTTTTGCCGCCGTTCGTGAAACAGTTGAACACCACCGCCATCTCCAGGGGAGTCACGCTGGCCGACCCCAAGGCCATCGAGAGGTCGCTGGGCAGGTGTTCCGACGTTATCCCCGCGACGCGGGCCATGTTTACGATAGGCTGAGTTCCCATGTAGGCGGCGGTTTTCACGGCGACAATGTTGTAGGAACTCGCCAAAGCCCTCTGTATCGTCACCTCGCCGTGGAACTGCCTGTTCGAGTTTTGAGGACTCCAGTCCCTGCCGTGCCCGCCTCTGTTTTTGAACGTAACGGCCGTGTCCATGAAATGATCTGTGGGCATGATGTCGTTCTCCAGCGCCGCGGCGTATACGATCGGCTTAAAGCTCGACCCCGGCTGCCGGAAGGCTTGTGTGGCGCGGTTGAACTTGCTTTCCTGAAAATCTTTGCCCCCCACGAGGGCCAGCACTTCTCCCGTCTCCGCCTCGATGCAGACCAGAGCGCCCTGGGATTTCAGCGAGCGGATAGCCTCTTGTCCCGCCTCCTGCAGTTTCAGGTCAAGCGTTGTGTGAATGCGGAGTCCCCCGGTGTAGACCCGATCCGCGCCGTACCTGGGCAAAAGATCGTTGAACAGTATGTGGGATACGAAGTACGGGGCGCGGTTATACTCTTCGATGGTGTTCGGTACGTGCCTGAAGACGAGTTCTTCTCCGTACGCCCGTCTCCTCTCTTCCTGATTGAGCCATCCCAGGGTCTCCATGCGTCCCAGCACGTAGTTTTGGCGATTTTTAGCGTTTTGGAAGTTGCTCAACGGATTGTACCTTCCCGGAGCGGCTATGAGCCCGGCAAGGATCGAGGCCTGCGCGACGTTGAGTTCCAAGGCGGGGCATCCGAAGTAGGTTCTCGACGCCGTCTCGACTCCCCATGCGCCGCGGCCGAAGTTTATGGTGTTCAGGTATTTCGCCAGGATCTCGTCTTTGGTAAGGAGTTTTTCCATGCGCATGGCGATGATTATCTCCTTGACTTTGCGGGCTATGGTTCTGTCCTGCGTAAGGAAAAGATTGCGGGCGAGCTGCTGCGTGATCGTACTGCCTCCCTGCATCCTGTCGCTTGTGAGGGTGTCGATCGCCGCGCGTACAATGGAGGAGACGCGGAAGCCTACGTGCTGGTAGAAGGCGGAGTCCTCGGCGGCCAGGACGGCGCGTACCATCCACGGGGATATCTGGTTCAACTGCAGGGTGGTGCGGTTCTCGATGAAAAGGCGCGCAACAACCTCTCCGTTGCGGTCGTAGACGATGCTGGGCTCGCTGACCGTTTTATGTATTATGTCGTCTTTGGTTGGCAGGTCGCCCGATATCTTAACTATATAATAGGTTACTCCCGCGCTGCCCAGTCCGATGGCAAGCAGCAGGAGCACCATGAAAAACATGAAGAGGAATACCGCAAGCCTCAGGACGAAACTTTTTCTTTGTTTTCTGCGAGGAGTTCTCCTCCCGTTTCTTTCGCTTTTTCCGTTACGCTGCGTGCCCCTGTACAATTTATGAAAACCTCCAAAAAAAAGGGATTGCTTTTTTAAAAGTACCATGATATATTACCCTGCGTTGTCCTTCCGGGCAACAGTGAAACTTGATAAAAGAATACAGTGCATAAGTAATGAGCAAAGTACAGTAAATAACTGAGAGTTTGATCCTGGCTCAGGACGAACGCTGGCGGCGCGCTTAACACATGCAAGTTGCACGACGATCTTTTGAAGTAGTAATACGGAAAGAGAT
>WRKN01000259.1 GCA_009778055.1 Synergistaceae bacterium | reverse complement strand
CCGTGGTCGACGAGCTGATGAGTTCGCTGTCCCTCGGCGAGATACAAAAAGTTTTGCAAAACCTCATTCGGGAGAATATACCGATTCGGGACCTGGTGACGATCTTCGAAGCTTTGGCGGATTACGGAAAGCTTTCGCGTAGCGTCGACTTTTTGACGGATCGCGCTCGGGAATCTTTGGCTCGCCTGATCTCCCTGAAAATTCAGGGAGCGGACGGTATTATCACGGTGGCGACGTTGTCGCCGAATTGGGAGCAGAAGATCATGGCGGCCATGGACGGGGATCTTGCCCGAGGCTGGCAGTTGAACCTGGACCCCCGCGAGGTGCAAAAAATGATCGCGGCCATTGCCCGCGCCGTCGACGACATGCTCATCAAGAATATGGCGCCCGTGCTGTTGGTGCATCCCAATGTTCGCTTGGTCGTACGGCGTTTGGTCGAAGGGTCCATATCCAACATCTTTGTGGTATCTTATAATGAAATAGCTCACGGAATTCAAATTAAAACTGTGGGAATGGTGGAGTAAATGCGGGTTCTCAACCAAATCACTTTCGAAGCCAGAGATGATGCGGAAGCATTGAGGCTGGCGGGCGAACGGCTGGGCAAAGAAGCGGTTATTTTATCAAGCCGCATTGTGTATGTGGGCGGCTTTATGGGGCTATTTCGGCGCCGCGCACTTATGATTACGGCGGGCATTTTACAGGAGGATCCCAAGGAAGAAAAACCCAAAGAGCGGGAAAGTGAAGTTACTTCAAGGGAGAGCCTGCGGGCGTTCCAGAAACTTCTGGAGTTCAAACAAGCGACGGATGCAAAGAACATGGGAGCGACACCTCAGGCGCCGGTAAACCCCCACGTGGCGGCGAACCCTAGGGAAGGGGAGCTTATGCCCCCGCAGCCGGAAACGCTGGACACGGCGAAGATCATCTACTCTCCGACGGCGCCCTCCGTCGTAAGCGGCAGGGCTGTTCAGGAATACGACAGCATTCATATTTCCTCGGCGGGGCGGGGCTCTGTGATTCCCGAGAAGGCTGTGCTCGAAAAACCGGCTCCGGCAAAACGCGATGATGATGACGCCGGCGCCCTGAGAGATGAGGTGACCAACCTTTCCAAAAGGCTGGACGACGTTTTGAGACGGCTTGAGGAGATGGGTGACGAAGGGCCGGATTTTTCGGGAAAAAGAGGCGTCGAAAGGAGTTTTAGGGGAGGGCTCCCGGGAATTGCCGTTGAGCCCCGGGAAGAGCAAATCGAGAAGGACGAACTCTATGACAGACTCATATCGGCGGAGGTGGAAGCCGATTACGCCAGGCAGATTGTTAATGAGTACAGGGGCCAGAAAGGGAGCGTTCCCTTCGTAAAATGGATCGCCTCGAAGGTGCGGTGTTCCGACCCGCTCAATGTCCTGGGAGGTCGTAAGGTTATGTTGCTGGGCTCCACGGGCGTCGGGAAGACGACGACCATCGCTAAACTGGCGGCGATACAGGCGCTTTGGGAACATAAAAACGTGCTTCTCCTCACCAGCGACACGTACAGGATCGCCGCGGTGGATCAGTTGCGGACGTATGCCAAAATTTTGGGCATCCCCATTGAAGTTATTTTCGAGGGAGAAAACATATCCAGGATATTGGAAGAACACGCAAGCGCCGACCTGATGCTTCTGGACACGGCGGGGCGGGGACACAGAGACCGTAAAAACCTGGAAACTTTGGAAGTCGTGTATGACACCTTCAAACCCGATGCCGTTCATCTGGTTTTGGCGGCCAACATGAAATACAAGGATATGCTGGACATCGTGGATCGTATGTCCGTTGTGCCGGTCTCACACCTGATCTTTACCAAGCTGGATGAAACTGTAAGTTATGGAGCTTTGTTCAACATGCTGAAAACACTGGACTGCCCCGTTTCATTTTTCACGACGGGCCAAAACGTCCCCAACGACATAGAGGTGGCTTCAGGCGACCGCCTGGCCGGTTTACTCATGGGGGACGAGGTGAGGGCTGTACACCGTGAATAGAAACGGCGCGGCACCTATTGATCAGGCGAATGAGCTGCGGCGCATCGTCGAACAGCATAAGCAGAAGAAAAGGAGCTCCAAGTCCGGCAATTTAAGGACAGTTGCCATTCTCAGCGGTAAAGGAGGCGTGGGCAAGAGCAATTTGGCGGTCAACCTGGCCTTCGCCCTGGCGGAGCAGGGTAAGAAAGTTGTCCTGCTGGACGCGGACCTTGGGCTGGCCAACGTCGATATGCTCTGCGGGCTGACGGTCAAGTACAACCTGACCCACCTGGTGAATGGAAGCAAGAAGCTGGACGACGTTCTCATCGAGCTGACTCCCGACGTGTGGATACTGCCGGGGGGCTCGGGGATTCAGGAATTGATAGAGATGGACGAGAACAATTTAGATGAGCTGATAGATAATCTGGAAAGTCTCGAGGACAGAGCCGACATCCTGTTGATAGACACCGCCGCCGGAATTCACAGAAATGTGCTCGCCTTCGCGACGGCGGCGGACACGACGATCCTGGTCACCACGCCGGAACCCACCGCGATACGCGACGCCTATACTATTTTGAAGGCGTTGAAGAACTCTTCTCAAAATGAGAAAAGAGATGTCGTTTCAGTCGTCAACATGGTAAGCAACGAGCGCGAGGGCTGGGAAGTCGCCAACAGGCTCAGAATGGCGGCAAATCAGTTTTTGAACTTTCCGATC
>WRKN01000258.1 GCA_009778055.1 Synergistaceae bacterium | reverse complement strand
AGTCCTACGTCCGGCGTGAAAGGCGGATCATGGGCTGGTGCGGGCGAATCATCCGACAACCGTTACGGGGGCGGCGCTTATGTGGGGATTGACGGTGATGGGGCGGCGACTGGTACGAATGCAGGCGGTACAGGCGCAGCCTATGCCAGCGGTAGTAGTTCTGTTCCCGGCACTACTATTAGCTCGGAACCCGCAAATCAAACTGCCGGCAGCAAAGGCGGCGATGCCTCTCTTACAGCGACAGATGATCTTACCGGCTATATTATAATTGTGGAAGGCGGCAACGGTGGTAATACTAATGGCTCAGGTGCAGGGGGTAGCGCGACTCTCAATGTAGCCAGCGACACGGTAACGACCGATTCATTGACGGTCCAATCCGGCGCAAATGGGACAGGAGGCGGCAATGCAGCAGGAGGTAAAGCAACAGCGATCATCCGCATACTGCGCGGCACCGACGACGGAGACGCGGATTATACCTTCACAAAAACAACAGGGGGGGGCGACTTGGAAGTGGTTATCACCACCCTTGAGGCGAGATGGGGTCATGTTGAGCTCACTGTGGAGGGCGCGGCGGAGGGCAATGTGAGGATCACAAATCTAGACCTGGGCGGCGACAAAAAGTTCACGCTTAATGAAGTGAGTACCTCGGATTTAGGCATCAATTTCTTCAATGTATGGGGACCGGCCACCTTTGAAGGCGACCTCGACGCCTCCGGCAAGACTATGAGATTCTACCTGCCGAGCGACATGGAGGCAGTTGATATTAGAATGCTCACGATGGCGGAAGACAGTAGCGTTAATATAGCCGGCTCCAGGATTGATGCGGCCGTTATCAGCTTGGACGGCTCGACCGTTTTGAAGGAAGGCGACAGGATCATTCTCATAGATGCGACCCAAACGATGGACGGATTGGGTGTCGGGCCGGCAAATAAAACCACCATCGGCCAGGGAATGGTCGGCTCGTTACTGCGTAACGAAATCACCCTGGCGACGGAGGAGTCGATAGAAGGCGGTATCACAGACCTCCTGGTCGCCATACTGGGTGCATTCAGCGCGGGCTCGGAGAGCGACATAGTGCTGATAGGCGACCAGGGCCGAGGCGCGCTTGTAGTGCAAGGCGGCGATCTGATCGCGGCCGCAATCTCGGCCGGGATGAAAGAAGATGAAGAACCCGGCCTCGAGCTCTTCGGCATCGTCTCCGGCGGCAAACTGCGCTACGACAGCAGCCCCCGATTGGACCTGACAAGCGCGCACCTGCTGACGGGAGTATCCCGGAGCTGGAATTTGACGCAAAGCCGCATGACCGTTGGCGGCTTCTTTGAATACGCCGCCGGCTCCTACGAATCCCGGGGCCTGTACGAGAGCGGCGAAATCAGCAGCCACGGCAACGTCCGTTACGTCGGCGGCGGCGTCCTTGCCCGCGCGGACTTTGCCGAAACCGACCGGGGCCGTTTATACGCCGAAGCGTCCGCAAGGGCGGGCTCGGCGCACGCCGACTTCAACAGCCGCGAGCTGAGGGACTATACCGGCACGCGCGCGCACTACAAGTCCGACTCGCCCTACTTCGGCCTGCACGCGGGCTTTGGCTATTTGTGGGACCTCTCGGAGACATCTTCGTTCGACATCTTCGGCAAATACTTCTGGACGCGGGTCACGGGCGACACCCTGCGTGTTTCCACGGGTGAACAACTGGTGTTGCAGGATTTCAACTCGCGCCGCATGCGCCTCGGCGGACGCTACAGCCGCGCGACGGGCGAGTCCGTCAGCTACTATGCCTCCGCCGCGTGGGAGCATGAGTTCGACGGCAGGTCACGGGGCACGGTCAACGGTTATTCCCTGGGCGGTTCAAGCCTCTCGGGCAGCTCCGCCGTGGGCGAACTGGGAGTGCTAATCACGCCCTCCGAAACCCAGCCCCTGTACGTCGATCTCGGCATCCAAGCCTACGCCGGCGCAAAGGAAGGCGTGACGGGAAGACTGGAAATTAACTGGGAGTTTTGACAAAAGCGTCAAAGCGGGCGAACTAACGCGGTTCGCCCGCTTTGCTACACGTAGACTGACAAACCATCCATAGTATATAATCAATCCTGCGCGGCCCCGAGTTATTTGGGGCGCGCGGTTGCCCCGCTTGGACCTGATGTTACTACAGGGAGGGGGTGAGAGCCGATGATTATCGAGCAAAAGAAAAAGCGCCGCCCATTTTTATGGGTGACGCTCATCTTGAAGCTACGAATCTTCTGGCCTTGGCGCAGGTAGCCGGGTCTTAAACGGTCCCGGTCAAGCGCTATCTTGACCGGGCAACCCTTCGGGGCCGCGTTTATTATATCATAACCACCGTCAACCCAGGACCCCCCAGAACAACGCAAGGTGATAATTTATATTTGAGATATTCCGTACTATTGTTATAATCCCCTCATGACGGCCTTCCGGTTGAAGCAGGGAGCCGGTGAGTGAAAAGGTCTTCCCTCTGGGGGAGGTGATTCGATGCCAGACGGCAAAGACAGCCTTTCGGAGCGCGACGAGCGCAAAAAAGAGGAGCAAGGCCCACTCGCCAAAGTGCTGCGCCTTGCTCCTCTGCTCAATTTGGCCCTCCATTTTCTTGAGCTGATACTCAAGATTATCGGAGTGGTCAAATAGTCCGAAAGGACATTATCACGGGTAGCCCCACCGTCAGGGGCGCCCTTAATTATTCTCATTATAGCACAAAACCGCCATCGCCCCTA
>WRKN01000257.1 GCA_009778055.1 Synergistaceae bacterium | reverse complement strand
CGAAGTCGCTGGTTCTGCCGCCGGGGAGCTCGTGGATAACGCCGCGGGACAGAACCCCCAAAAGGTGCATACCGAGCATCATAGCCCCCGCCGTGACGCAGCCGTAGATCATGGCTCTGTGAAGGTCCCGGGAGCTTTTGTAGCTCAGGTTGCGGACAAGGGACTGAGGCAAGCCCATGGTGCATATGCCCGTCAGCAGCCACTGGGAGACGAAGAGCTGCACGGGGATCGAGCCTCCCGCCGTCGGCTCCAGCATGTGGGGCTGCTCGTTGATGACGGACATTATGCCGCTCATTCCTCCGCCGTGGCCCAGGATGGAGTAGGCGATGACGGACATGCCCAGCAGCATGACGATGGCGCATAACGTGTCTGTGAGGGCTACAGCCTTGAAGCCGCCTGCGGACGTGAATGCGACGACCACGACCGCGAATAAGAACATGCCCGTGATGTAGTCATAATCTACTTCAGCCCCGAACAAAGATGCCTTCCCGATGATCTGACCGCCTTGGCTGAGCAAGCCCTGAACCGTTGCGGCAAACAGGTTTGCCCCTCCTATGAACTGAGCCGCCATCGAGCCGCAGAAGAACACTACAATGAGAACGGCCCCCACGCCGGCCAGGAGGTTGGACTGATAACGGACACGGATGATGTCGACTACGGTGACGGCGTCAATTTTTCGTCCGATCACGGCCATTTTTTTGCCTATGATACCCATGACGGGGAAGATCGCCAGCACCTGGGTCATGGCGAAAAAGACCCAACCGAAGCCTCTCTGCCACGCCACGCCTGGGCCTCCAACGAAGCTGGATACCGAGGAATAGGTGGCGACCAGCGTCATTGCGAAGACGAAGCCACCAAGGCTTCTGCCGCCTATGAAGTAGTCCTTGGAAAAATCCGTGTCTCTTTCTTTTTGTGAATTTTTCTGAATGATCCACCCCATGCACAGCATGGAAAACAGAAAAACAAACACCGGCGCTAGGATCAAAAAAGCCTGCATCGATTTCGCTCCTTCGTCATTCGTCGTCTTCAAGACTGAAATTCTTGAAAAACTTTGTTGTCAGCACCGTCACCAGAATGATGGACAGGATCCACACGCCGAAACAGCTCAACACGAACCAGCCCGGCATATTGAAAATGGTGTAGTCGATCCGGGAAGTACCGAAACCAGCAATCCACCAGAAGACGATGAGAATCGCCATTACGATCCACGTCGCTTTCGCCTCTTTGTTCATCTGAACGAATTTCTCTCTGTAGCTCATTTTTTCCATCGGTTTACCGTCCTTACCCGAATTTAAGAAACTCTCTGCCCCAAACCGGAGGTTTTTCTTTACAGGACAGGTGTTATAATGCAAAGTGAAAAGTTGTCCCACATTTTAAGTCTAATGAATGCTGAAGGAAAAAATTATGAGTAAATATATATTGATTATATCAACATGCGCCGACAAGGAAACGGGTAAAGCTATTGCCAAAGCACTGGTTGAAACGCGCCTTGCGGCTTGTGTGCAGATGTTTCCAATTGAAAGCGTGTACTTATGGAAGGATAAAATTTGCGATGAAGGCGAAATAATGCTGTTTATCAAATCGAAGGCCGATTTATTCGATAAAATCTCGGCGACAATCAAGGAAAATCATCCATATGAAATCCCTGAAATAATACTGGTTCCAATCAGAGACGGTTTACCGGAATACCTGAACTGGATTGACGATTGCACTGAATGAAAAGCCTGCGGGCCGGCCTTTCCATGGACGGAAAGGCCGCTCCCTCAATTGCGGGGATATATTTCCGGGACGCGGTCGTCGAAGACAGTCAGGAAATTGCGGAACTCCGAGGCTCGCGACGTCTCAATCACGGTGAAGCCCGCTTCTTCATCTCCCCCCGCTTTGAACAGAATTTCACCGTAAGGGTCGATGACGGTTGACTCCCCTCCAAAGGCGGTCTTGCCGGACGTACCGGCCCGGTTGCAGGCGACGACGAACATTTGGTTCTCTATCGCCCGCGCTCTCAAAAGCGCGGTCCAGTGCATGGCGCGGGACAAGGGCCACTGCGCCGCGACGAAAAGCACCTCCGCCCCCGCGAGAGCGTATCCCCTTAGCCACTCGCAAAAGCGTATGTCGTAACAGATCACGTTGCCGGCCTTCACTCCTGCGAGGTCGAACAGCGAGGGCTCTCGCCCCGCTATGAAGTACTTATTCTCCTCCATCAGGCGGATAAGATGGGCTTTGTCGTAGTTTTTCACAAGTTTGCCATCGGGAGATACAACCTGTCCGCGATTGGCGTAGCCGCCCGGCACCGAGGCCAAAGTGGAGCCGCCCACAAACCAGACGTTATACCGGCGGGCCAAACTGCCGAGAAATTCCGCCGTCTGCCGCCCTTCTTCGTCGGCCAGCTCGATCGCCTTGTCGAGGCGATACCCCACCGTCCACAGCTCTGGAATGACGATGGCCGTCGGCAAATCCGACCTGACGCAACGCGTCTCCATCCAGTGCTCGATCTTCTGCTTGTTGCTCTCGACATCGGCAAGGGCCACGTCGATCTGGAAAATCCCCACACGAAGTTTCATTTTCATTTCCTCCTAAGCTCTTCAGCTTCGATCCGGCAAAACGGAGACTGTATACCCGAAACGGATGGCGCGGTCAAGAACCGGGTCGGAGAGCGTCATTCTGAATGAATCGGCGCAGGCGATATCTCCGGCAACAGGCAGGGCGCCGCTGAAAAGAGCAATCCGCCAGGACATCGGCGCCCTGCCTG
>WRKN01000256.1 GCA_009778055.1 Synergistaceae bacterium | reverse complement strand
GGGTTTTGGCGGTGGTCGATGGGCAGGAAATAAAGGAAAAGGACGTGGATCAGCTTCTCATGTCCGCCGGGCCTCAGGCCGCCATGATGTACGATAACGAACAGGGAAGAAAAATGATTCTGGACGAGCTTATCGCGGGACACCTTTTCGCGCTTTCCGCCAAGAAGCAGGGGCTTGAGGAGACGCCGGAGTTCAAGGACACGCTGAACAGCTTTGTCAATCAGAGCCTGGCCAGGCTGGCAATAGAGAATCTTGTAAAGGACGTAACGGCCTCCGAAGAGGACTGCAAAAAATTTTATGCCGAAAATCCGGACAGATTCACTGCCCCTGACGAAATTCGCGCCAGGCATATTCTGATCGCCGACGACGAAGCGGCCGCGGACAAGCTGGCGTTGATCCAGGAAGAGTTAAAAAAAGGAACCTCCTTCGACGCCCTGGCCATAGAACATTCCATTGACCCAACCGCGAAGCAGGGCGGTGGCGACCTCGGCTTTTTCAGCAGAGGGCAGATGGTTCCCGAGTTCGAAGAAGCCGCTTTCGCGCTCAAAGAGTCCGGTGATATATCCGAGCCGGTAAAGAGCGACTTTGGCTGGCACATCATAAAGCTGGAGGAGAAGAAACCTTCCGCCGTTATACCTTACGAAGAGGTCGCGCAGCAGCTTGAGCAGTACCTGGCCAACGAAAAAAAGACCGAAAAATATCAGGAAGCGCTGGAAGCCCTGAAGCAGGAATACACGGTCGAAATACCGCAGTAAGGAAAAAGGAAACGGCAGAGAATGCTTCTGCGGGAAATCCGGGGAGAAATCATCGAATATGGTAAAAAAGCCGTACAATCGGGGCTGACGAGAAACACAGGAGGCAATTTAAGCGTCTGTGACCGATCAAGCGGCATAATGGCCGTAACGCCGAGCGGAATAGGCTATTTTGAAATTCAGCCGGAACAGATAGTGTTAATCGACGTGCAAAGCGGCAAAGTTGTCGACGGCGATGCGGTGCCTTCCAGCGAACGCGACATGCACCGCATCTTTTATAAATACAGGGACGACCTCAACGCCATCATCCACACGCACACGACATTCGCGGCCGCAGTCTCAGCTCTGAATTGGGCGCTGCCGCCCATACACTCTCTTGTGGCCTCCGCCGGGGGGATGGATGTGCGCTGTGCCAGATACGCGACCTACGGCACGGTCGCTCTGGCGAAGAACGCCTTCGAGGCAATGGAGGGGCGCAAAGCGGTGCTGCTGGCGAATCATGGCCTGCTGACCGGAGGCTCGAATCTGGCGGAAGCGTTCGCCGTCACTGAAGATATAGAATTTTGCTGTGAGCTGTTCTACCGCGCCAAGTGCATCGGCAAGCCGGTCTTGCTGCCTTTGGACGAAATGGCAGGCATGTTGGAACTCTTCAAAGACTATGGCCGCAGCGTGGAGGAGCATGAGGAAATCTGATCAGGCGCCACAGTCGTCGCCCTGACCGCCCAAAACCTCCAGCGCGTGGCGGAGCGCCGGTTTTATGGACTCAAAGCACTGCCGCGCGCCGCACTCGCTCCCCGGCAAGGCCACGATGAGGCAGCGGCCGCGAGTCACGGCAAGACAGCGGGAGAGCGGAGCGTTCGGGGTGTGCTTTAGCGATTCCCCGCGCATCAGCTCGCCCAAACCGGGCACGATGCGGTCGGCCACGCCGGTCAGAGCCTCCGGGGTTACGTCGCGCGCGGATAACCCGGTTCCGCCGGTCGTCAGAATCAGGTGCGAGTCGCCGCTCCAACGGCTTATCATTTCCGATATCAGGTCAATCTCGTCCGGGACAACCAACGTATGAACCACTTCGGCTCCGGCGGCCTCCAAAAGCCCGCGCAAAGCCGGCCCCGCGGTGTCAGCTCTCTCCCCGCCCGCACCCTTGTCGCTGACGGTCAGAACGGCGGCGCGTATTCCGCGCGGCAAAGCAAGAAGCTCTTCTTTAATCTCTTCTTCCAAACCGGCGGAGTAATCGCCGCTTTTGCCGCCGCTTTTACGCAGGAGACGCACGCCTTCAATGCTCATTCCCTTGTCTATACCCTTGCACATGTCGTAAATAGTGAGGGCCGCAACGCTTACGGCAGTCAATGCCTCCATTTCCACGCCGGTTACCCCGTCGGCTTTGACGAAAGCCCGGATTTTCACCTTTTTGTTCCCGGCGTCCAGCGAGCACTCCACCCGTACGTTGTCCAGCCGTATCGGATGACACAGAGGGATAAGATCCGGCGCGCGCTTGGCGGCCATTATCCCCGCCAATTCCGCCGTTTTAAGCGCGTCGCCCTTGGGAGCTCCCCCGGCGACGGCCTCTGCTATCTCGTCGGTCAAATTCACGAAACCCTCCGCAAGTGCCTCTCGGCACGTAACCCGCTTAGCGGAGACGTCCGACATAACCGGACGCCCTTCAAAAAACTCTGACAAGACGCTCAACCTCCTATCGTGTGCATATACAGCGCTTTACGGAGCAGCGCTCTATTGGGCGCGGAGCCTGACTCGGGCTTCATGGCGGCCGCCTCACGGAGAAGTTCCCGCGTTTTTTCCTCGTCACGTGCCTTCAGGGCCTCGGCTGCGGAAACCCGCCCTTCGTCTAACAGGCAGGGACGGACGTCGCCTGTGGACGTCACCCGTAAACGGTTGCAAGCCTCGCAAAAATGCCCGGAAACCGCCGAGATTACGCCGATACGCTGCCCGGTGGCGGTATTTACGTAATAGCGGGCGGGTCCCGCGGGCGAGTCCGCCCCCGTTTGATCCTTCGTCC
>WRKN01000255.1 GCA_009778055.1 Synergistaceae bacterium | reverse complement strand
CGTTATCTTTGCAACGCCCTGCATCCTGCCGACGAGGTTTCCGGTTTCGTAATCTCTGAAGAAACTCGCCGGAAGGCTCAAGAGCCGCGACCACAGGGCGGACTCGAATGCGACTCCGACGTGGCTTTTGACGCGAAGCAGGGAGATGGACCTCACAAACCCCAATATCGCGGTGGTAACGCCGGAGACCAGCATTACCTGCGTGACGGTGCCGAGAGCCTGACGGTCGTTGATCGGTATGACGTCCCGGAATATGGTCTCTGTTATGAGCGGTATCAATATGGGCAGCAAGCCCGCCGCGAAGCTCACGAGCCAGATAGCGGCCCAATCGTGTTTCATGGTGTGGCGAAACATGAAACTGAACATGTCCTTCCGTTTGAGTTTCCTCCTGGGAAGCCCCGCGTAACACATGAACGCGTCTTTTTTTATTTTCGAGGCGGTCTTGTCGTCAACCGTAAGCCCGGCCGGATGCTCCTCGTTCACCAGGACGTACTTCTTGCTGCCTTTCGACAGCAGCGCGGCGGGCGTGTTTTCCTCTCCCAGGAACCCGATGAACGTGCCTCCGTCTTTTTTGTGCCAGCCTTCCGAGAGCGATACGAGGCGGACCTCCATATTCGCTTTTCTGATGAGCCGCCTCATTTTGGTGACCGAGTCCATGTTCGCCGTCACGTCCGCCGGAAGGGATATGTTTGCGGTGTCCATCCCCAAAAAACCGGCGGCCGCGCAAACCACGAACTTCACGGGGTCGTCCGCGTACCCCGCCGATACGCCGTCACCGGCAAAATCAAACTCCTCGCGCAGAAGGTTCCGCCTCGCGCCGGAGAGCGCCTTATCCCTGTATCTGCCGTACATCTCCGTCCTGGCGTCTGTGTTTTGTTCGGCATTTTTGAAATTGCCCTCTATCAGCGCGGACAATTTTTCCAGGTTATCCGAGCATATTGCCGCGATGTCGCCGCTTGAATCTCCGTCGGGGCCGAAAATCGTTTTCGACTCCCATTTCAGCAGGGTTTCGTCTCCTGAGGCGATGAGATGCCGTATCCATGGAAGGCCCGTGAGCTTATGGAGCCATTCCGCCGCCGGCGCCGCCAGTTTGTTACCGGCAAGTTTTCCAATATCCTTGTCGTTTATAACGCAGTCCGCGCGCGCGAAAATCTGAAATTCGAGAGGGGATTGCGGCTTCACCGGTGAGAAAAAGCATTCTCCCTTGTCGAGCTGAGCCAGGAATAATTTGTGGTAATTCTCCGACCCTTTCGGCGTGCAGGCGTAAACCTCCACGGATCCGGTTTTGACGGTAAACATTTTGTCCGGTGTTGACGGTACCGTCAGGTATTGGCTTTGTTTGAGAGTGGTCATTGCCGTTCCGCTTCCCTTATTGCCGCGCCACGAGCCTGCGGTATGGGCCGTCCGTCGCGATCATTTCGTTATGAGTCCCGCGCTGCGCGACTTTTCCCTGTTCGAGGACGATTATCTCGTCGCAGTCCCGGAAAGCGGACAGCCTGTGGGCTATCACGAGGCACGAGCATCCCCTGCGCCTTATGTTTGTTATGACGGCCTCCTCCGTGACGGGGTCGAGGGCGCTCGTCGCCTCGTCCAGTATCAGGAGCGACGGGTTGCAGGCGAGCGCGCGGGCTATTTCGAGCCTTTGCCTCTGGCCTCCGCTGAAATTGACGCCGCCTTCCTTTATTTTGTGGTCATAGCCGCCTTCCAGCCTTGTTATGTCCTCGTGTATCGCGGCGTCCTTCGCCGCCTCCAAAATGTCGGACCGGGGTATGAATGAGTTGAAAAGCGCCAGGTTGTCCTTTACGGTTCCCGAAAACATAAAGATGTCCTGATCCACCGCGGCTATCGAATTCACGAACACATTCTTCGGTATATCCTCCCTCTCGATGCCGTCAAACAGCACCTTCCCGCCCCATTCCCGCTGAAGCCCGCTGACGACCCGGGCTATCGTGGATTTGCCGCTGCCGCTGCCGCCGACTAAGGCGACCCATCTCCCCGGCTCCAGGGTCAGGTTGAAGTTTTCGACTAGCGGCGCTTTGGTAGGGTTGTAACCGAACTTGATGTCCCGCAGCTCCACGAGGCCGGTCAGTTTTTTCCTTTCGATCGGCTTAGGGGGCTGGGACGGAAAAAACACCGGGTCGACGTCGTGGCGCAAAACGTCGTCCATGCGCCGCATCTGCATCTCGGTCTGTTGCAGCGAGACTCCGAGGCTCATGAGCTTTCCGAGGGGGGCTTGGAAATTACTCATGAGGCTGCGAAACGCCACGAAAATACCGGCGGTCATCAGGCCGTCCATGATCTGAAAACCGCCTAAGACCATGATGAGCGCCGTGTTGACCGCGTTCAGAAGCGCGGGGCCGATAACGACTGCTTGGGAGGCAAGGACCATCTCCATGCGTCCTTGAGTGAATTTCGCGTTCTGTCCGGCCCATTTTGAAAAAAAATCGGCCTCGTTACCGTTTGCTTTGAGGGTTTCGATGAGCTGCAACCCACCGACAGCCGTCCCCACGGTCTTACCGGCGTCCTGCTGTACCTTCATGGATATTCCCAGGAGCCGCTTCCTGATGAAGTACATGAGGGCGAGGTTCATCAGGCTGATCGTCGCCCCTACCACCGTTAGCCGCACGCTGTACTGAAGCAGGAGGAGAAGGTAAAATACCGCCACCAGAATATCCAGGAACGACGTGGCGGCCTCGCCGGTGAGGACGTCCGCCACCTGTTCGCTGAATCCCACGCGCATGGCTATCTCACCGCTGAAGCGCTGCTGAAAGAAC
>WRKN01000254.1 GCA_009778055.1 Synergistaceae bacterium | reverse complement strand
TATTTCCAGATCGTCAAATGCTTCCGCGACGAAGACCTTCGCGCCGACCGCCAGCCGGAATTTACCCAGGTTGACGTGGAGATGAGCTACGTGGTCGAGGACGACGTTATGGCGATGACAGAGGGTTACATGAAAGGGCTGTTCAAGGAAATTTTGAAAGTGGATGTTCCCACGCCTTTCCCGCGTTTGAGCTATTGGGACGCTATAGACCGCTACGGCAGCGACAAGCCCGATCTGCGCGTCATAATGGAACTAGTAGACCTGGCTGAGGTCTTCGAGAACGCTTCTTTCGAGCCTTTCCGCAAGATATTGAGGGAGGGCGGCGTGGTGCGCGCGCTTCCGCTTCCCGGCGGGGCTTCGATGTCGCGCAAGGAATGTGCCGACGTCGAACTGCAGGCGAAAAAGATGGGGGCCTCCGGGCTGGCTATATTCCAGCTCAAGGAAGGCGAGTTCAAGGGGCCATTAGTGAAATATTTGAGCGCCGACGACCTGGCTGCTCTGAAAAAAATTTCCGGCCTCCGGGACGGAGACGCCCTTTTTGTCGCGGCCAACCCCTCGCGCCTGAAAGCCTGTACCGTCCTGGGCTGCCTGCGGCTCGAGCTTGGGAAGGCCCGCGGCCTGATAAACGAACGTGCCTGGGAATTTCTGTGGGTGACGCATTTCCCGCTGTTCGAGTGGGACGAAGACGAAAAACGCTGGTCGGCGGTACACCACCCCTTTACTTCCCCGGTTTTGGCTCAGCTCGATCTTATGGACACAGCGCCGGGCGAAGTGGGGGCCCGCGCCTATGACATAGTTTTGAACGGCAGCGAGGTAGGAGGGGGTTCCATTCGGATCCATAACCCGGAGGTTCAAAAGAAGGCGTTTTCCTGCCTGGGGATTGGGGCGGAAGAGGCGCGGGCGCGTTTCGGGTTTTTCTTGGACGCCCTTTCTTACGGAACGCCGCCCCACGGCGGCATAGCCCTGGGAGTAGACCGGCTGGCGATGCTGCTTTGCGGCGGACAGTCCATCCGGGACGTCATGGCGTTTCCAAAAACCCAAAAAGCGCAGTGCCTGCTTTCCAAGGCCCCGGACGCCGTTGATGACGCGCACCTCGAGGAATTGCGTATCCGCTGCGTTCCGGTCGAACAATAGGGTTCATGGGCGCGGAAAACTACGAGTACGACTATTGGGACGACAGGGACGTTCATGAGCCGTACTGGTTGGGGGAGTTCATCGGGTTGGTTCTCATATGCCCGATAGCGGTTTGCGTTATACAGCTCGCGGCTCCCACCATACTTTACGAGATAGCGCCGCGAGGTTTTCGCGGCGGAGCCGCGTGGCTGCTGAACGTTGTTGTGCTGTTAATGGGATATTCTTTTCCTTTGGCGGCCCGTTTTTTGTTTTTGAAGCGGCCTGTAAAAAGTTTGGCGGCCATGCTGCTCCTTTTTCCGATTACCATGTTGACGGCCGATTTTTTCACGTCGGTTTTGCTGCGTTTTTCAATATTGTCCAGAAGCAGGCCCGCGTACGTTCCGGCTTTTTACCTGGTGGGGCTGGGGTCTCTTTTCATTTTACTGTACGCCCATTGCACAATTCTCGGGCTGCCTTCCTATAAGAAACCAAAGAAAAGCGTGCCGTTCTTTCCGCGCCTTGTGGCATACACTTTTACGCTGACGCTTTCGGTGCTCCTCAGCATACTTTTATGCGCGGCGCTCAACAGGGAAAAAACGCTCCCGGCGCTCGAGGCCTCAGCCTCTTCGCAGCAGGCGGGTGAAGTATGGCAAATTTTGAAGCTGACGGACGCCGGGGTGATGGAAATACCCGGCGACTGGTACGTTGAGGACAGCAACGGCAAACTGACCCAAACGCGACACGAAGGCTCCGTGCAATACGTCAAGGAGGCCCTGACCGCGCTTCCTTACGGACAGCGGGAGGCCGGGCTGGATTTCGCATTCGAGCTTCTGGCCTACTGGTGGACTAATTTAAGCGGACATGTGCTGCACCCGCCAAAGGGAATCGTGGATAAAATTCAGGAAAATCAACTTGAGGCCGTCAAACTGAGGTTCCCGGACGCCGCGCTTCACTCCATGGAGGTAATCGAACTTGAAGGGCGCCCCTTCAGCGTGCTGACTATCGAGACAAGCTCGGTTCCGGGACACGTCGTGCGATTCAAGAACATAGTCCTGGAACACGAATACAAAGTGCATACGCTCACAATAAGCTACCCGGCGCACGAGGAAAACTTCTGGTCGGACACGCTCGGCCTGGTTTTGTCGCGCTGGCGTTTTGAGTGACGTTCAGTTTGCGTCAATTGATGTCCGAAATAAGGATAGCGTATATAGGTTTTTCCGAACGGTTTATACTCTCGCTGCTCAATCATCCATTTCTAAAGCTCACGGCAATTATTACCCAGGAAGGCCGGCTTCCCGGTTCCGCTATTGCGGCTTTTCACAAGCTGGGCATTAACACGCGGATAATAACGGGGAAGTCAGACCTGAGCAGAATACCGGAATGGATCGAAACCAAAAATGTGCTTATGTACGATTTTGGAATGATTTTGCCGCGCGAAATTACCCAAAGCCACTGTATATGTAACGTGCATCCCGGAAGCCTTATCAGTAACCGGGGCGCGCACCCAATCGGCCGGTCTATTCTCAACGGGGAAACTTCGACCTGCCTTTCCCTGCATAAGATTGATCAAAGGGTTGATCTGGGGTTGTTGATTGCCACATATGAAATTCCCATATATGGCTGTGATGACACGTTGAGCGTCGAGCAGCGCCTTTTTGAGGGTATGCCTTATATAT
>WRKN01000253.1 GCA_009778055.1 Synergistaceae bacterium | reverse complement strand
GAAGCTGCGTCTTCATGGGCGGGTGGAAATTCGTCTTTCGCGACGACGCGCTAAACGTCGAGCACGCGGCGGGAAATACGGAATTATCCGCGAAATTTAACCGAGCGGCATCCGCGAGGGCAGCGGTACAATACCCTTTCTTTCAGCGTTCACCCCACATTAAATCAAAGGCGGAGACGTGCAAAATCGAGATACTCTCCCCGCCGAGCAGGGGTGCGAAACCCTCCATATCGTGGTTGTCGGTGTTTTTGCCTCCAGTGCTTATGGCCACCGCGATGCTTGCTGTGGCCATGTTTACCGGAAACAAGACCACCCTGCTTTTCATCATACCGATGTCCTCTGTCAGCGTTGTGATGGCGTTTGTGAACTACAGATCACAGATGAAAAAATGGAAACAAAACCACAGCCTGGCGCAAAAAAAATATCATGAACATTTGCAGGAACAGGACAACGCTATCAGCGCCGCTGAGACGAGTTACCTGCTGGCGCTTGCAGGCGTGAACCCGGGGATTAAAGAGTGCGTAGACATAGCCGCGCGAATCGACCGTCGCCTGTGGCAGCGCGCGCTCGAAGACGAAGACTTCCTGGAAGTTCGTCTCGGCGCGGGGCAGATTCGCTCCAACGTGGAGATCAAGATTCCTCAAGAGCAGATTGTAATAGAAGAAGACCCGCTTTTGGCGGAAGCGAAAAGTCTCAAAGAAAGACACGTGGTTTTGAGCAGCGCTCCCATAACACATTCATTTCTCAATACCACAGTCACGGGAATTGTGGGGGACAGAAACGCGCTGCAGGAAATGGCCTGGACGATCCTGACGGGCGTTGCCACACATCATTCATATGAAGATGTGAAAATCGTCTGCGTCTATCCCGCGATAGAAAAGCGCCAATGGGAATGGGTACGCTGGCTCCCTCACGTCTGGGACGCTAAACGGGAACGGCGCTTCATCGCCTGTACCTCCTACGACGCCAAGCCGCTGCTTCAGGAACTGGCCGAAACGCTCAAAATCCGACGCAGGGAAGAGCGGGAAGGCCATGCGCGCGAGGCAAAACCGAAAACGCCGTTTTATTTTCTGTTGCTGGCAGACAAAAAACTGGTGGAAGACAGCGGCGAGCAGTTGCTGCCGGAATCCTCCGCCCTGGGTATGACTACGGTTTACGCCTATGGCGATATCGGGCTCCTCCCCGACGAATGTCAGGCCATCATCGACTGTGGAGAACCCGCGTGTACGCTCCAGATGAAATCGGGCGGGGCAGAGTGCGTTTCTTTCACGCCGGAGGAAATATCTCACCAATTAATCGACGCTTTCGCGCGGAGCCTCGCTCCCATCCGTATGCGCTCGACTTCACAGGCGGCGTCGATGCCTGGTTACGTCACGTTTTTGCAGGGCTATGGGGTGAATCGGGTGGATGAATTGGGGCTTCAGGAGAGATGGCGCCGCAACGAGCCCTTCCGCAGCATCGCCGCGCCGATAGGCATACGGGAAAACGGAGAAATTTTTTCTTTCGACATCCACGAGAAAGGCATGGGACCGCACGGAATCGTCGCGGGCGCGACGCGCTGGGGTAAAAGCGAAACCTTGACGACGTGGATTTTATCCGTCGCTTTGAACTACCCTCCGCATGAGGTCAGCTTCGTGCTGATAGACTTCAAAGGCGACGGATTGTCGGGTATTCTTCTGGACTTGCCGCACGTGGCGGGGATTATCAGCAACGTGGACGACATGACAAGCATCGAGCGCAATCTCCGATCGCTCCAGGGAGAGATTTTGCGGCGTCAAAACGTGTTTAAGAAGACGAAGCTCGAAAACATCCATAAATATCAGGAGGCGTACCGCGCCGGAAAAGTCCGTGAACCTATGGCTTACCTTATTATCGTGATCGACGAGTTCGCTCAGTTGAAGACGGAGTACCCGGAGCAGATGGACGGCTTCATCTCCGTGGCCCGCGTGGGCGGAAGCCTTGGCATGTATATGGTTCTCGCCACTCAGTCGCCTGGAGGGATCGTTGCCGGGCAGGTGTCGGCCAACAGCCGTTTCCGCATCTGTCTTAAAACTTCCGAGGTCGGTGAAAGCCGTGATATTCTCGGTACCGCCGACGCCTTCAGCATCACAACGCGCGGACGCGCCTACATTAAGGTGGGCAACAACGAGGTGTACGAACTGGTGCAGACTTTTTACAGCAAAGCGCCTTATCAGCCGTTCTCCGCCGCTTCAAAAGGCCACTCTACGAAAATCAGGATTGTGGAGACGAACGGTGAAAGGTCCCTTCCCGAAGTCTACGATAAAACCGTGGCTGCGGCGGTAGACGACGCGGGAGAGGGCCGCGCCGTGGCGCAGTATATTAAAACCGAGGCCGGTAAAGCGCCGTCCGCGAGGTCCGCGAGACCGGTGTGGACGGCGCCTCTGCCGGAAAAAATTTCTTTGTCCGCTCTGCTGGCCGGGCAGGAAGCCTTCCAAAATGGAGTGTGGAAAGAGCGCAATAAAGGTCTGTCGGTTACCGCCGGCCTTATCGACGACCCGGAGAACCAAACGCAGTATCCGCTGACGCTCAATTTCTCCGAGAATGGACACCATGTCCTTTACGGCGCTCCTTCATCGGGTAAGACGACGTTTTTACAGACAGTCCTGCTTTCGGCGGCGCTCTCTTACACGCCGGAACAGGTTCAATTCCTCGTGTTGGATTTTGGAAGCGGAGTAATGAGGATTTTGGGGCAACTGCCGCACACGCTCATTGTGGTGGACGCTAACGACGCAGAGAATATCAAGAAGACGGAAGAATACCTGCTTTCGGAGCTGGAATC
>WRKN01000252.1 GCA_009778055.1 Synergistaceae bacterium | reverse complement strand
TCGAATATTCTACCGGACGCAATCTGGTGGAGCAATCATTTTTTCGCAGACCGAGACGGCGTACTCATTATGGAAGAACGCCCGAAAGAGGTGTCCGTTGAAAGAAAATATCCACGGCTCCGCGTCGGTGGAAACGACGAAGGCCGCCAGGTCGATGCCTGGGAGGTCATCGCAGAGTCCGGTTCCCAGCGCCTTGAGGTAGCTTTCCTTGAGCGTCCAGATAAGGGCGAAGGCGGCGGGAGCAGGTAAAAACCCGCCGCGCACGAAGCGCGATTCGCCTGGAGAACACACGCGCCGCAATACGGCGTCATCGGGGGGGGAAACGCTTTCCACGTCCACGCCCACCGGCTGAGGCGAAACCGCGCAGGCCACAAACCGTCCGGAATGGCTGACGTTGAATTCAGGAAGCGGAACGCCTGGGGGGACCGAGGCGCGCGGTTTTCCGCGCGGCCCGCGCCCAAAGCGGATTGCGGACGGGGGGACGCCCGCGGCGGAGGACAAAGCGGCCCGCGCCAGAATTTCACCCGCAAGAGTCCGCTCCGCGTCGGCTCGGAAAAGAAAGCGGGGCAGCGCGTTCAAACGTTCTTCCGACGCCATGCCGCTCCATTCAAGGAACGTACGTTCGTCAATTTTTTCGTCAAGCCCGCCAAGATCGAGAAGGTAAAGTTTCGTTTCCATTCGGAACCCCCTGTGTAATGCAAAGTAATACGTAAAGTATGATACACTCGATACGATATCCGACTTTAGGAGGCAATCATATGCAAATAAACGTCACACGCAGCGGCTCCGTTCTCACCCTGGGCCTGGAGGGGAGACTGGACGCTCTTACCTCGTCCGAACTGGAAAGCGCCTTGACAAACTCGCTGGAGGGAATGGACTCGCTCGTTCTGGATTTCTCGAAGGTGGATTATGTCTCCAGCGCGGGCCTGCGCGCTATCCTGAGCGCGCATAAACGAATGAGCGGTCAGGGAGGCATGAAAGTTACGAACGTCAACGAGGGCGTGATGGAAATTTTGAAAATGACCGGGTTCGCGGACATACTCTTGATCGAATAACTGCTTAACCGCTTACATGAGAACAATCAAGTCGAAAATGACGCTGGTCACGGTTTGCGTGATCAGTCTTTTGGCCTTACTTATTTCCCTGCTGACGGGGGACGTTCGGGCCCGCTACAAAGAGCTTGAGGTGGAAGCGTGCCAGGCGCTGGTCCTTCTTGAATATACACGCCTTGAGGCAATCACGGCCCAATTAAAAGATAACGTCGTCAAAATGGCAATCCTGGGGGAAGTCTACCATCAAATGGAAGGCAAATCGCTTGGCTTTATCCGTTCCGCGCTTATCGAATACTTCCGGGACCATTCGCTGGCGGTTGGCGGGGGTATCTGGTACGAACCCCGGCAGTTGGACCCCGAGCGGGAAAGGGTATGTTTTTACGTCTTTCGCGGCGAAAACGGCCTCGCCGTCGACAAAGCCTTTGAAGACGAGGAATACGATTACCACTCCAAGCAATGGTATATCGAACTCAAGCGGCAGTTGGAGTCGGGAGAGTCGAAAACCGCCTGGTCTTCGCCGTACGTTGACGGAGTCGGAACATTTTCCCTTATGTTGACCGTAGGTTCCGGAATTTTTGACGAATCAGGGAAACTGTTGGGACTGTCAACTTTGGATTGGCAATTGGATGACATCGCCCGCCATATTTCATCCATCAGGCCGACGCCCGGGAGTTTCGTTTTGGTTGCCGATCTCGATGACGACTATATCCTTACGCTCAGCGACGGCCTCATGACAGAAAGTTCCGCTGAACGTTCGCTTGTGGGGCAGCCGCTCTCAGCCCTGACCTGGTTTGACAAGAGTCAGATGGACAACGACACGAACGTCATCGAGGGAAGGAAATATCTATCGTTCAGCGCCATGCTGGAGCATGAAATGTTCTTTCTCATCAACGTCCCGGAGGACGAACTGTTTGAAAACATTGAGCGGCATTCGCGCCGCGTCATGCTGCTGCTGTTCGCCGCCTGCGTTACGATTTCAGCCCTCATCCGGCTTTTGCTGAACCATTTCGTCAACAAACCCCTCGACTATCTCTCCCGAAAGGCGGAGGAGATCGGCGCCGGTAACCTGACCACCTCAATTCAGCTTAACACCCGTGACGAGCTGGGCAGCCTGGCAAAGACACTCGAACGGATGACCGCCGACATCAGGGAGTACATCAGCCGCCTTAACACAGCCGCGGCCGAACTCGCGGTCGCCGCCGAAATTCAGGCCTCCATGCTGCCATCCGTCCCCCCTTCCTTTTCCGGCCGGGGCGAGTTCGACGTCCGCGCCTCGATGCTCCCAGCCAAGGAAGTAGGGGGGGATTTTTACGATTTCTTCATGCTTGACGACGGCCGTCTCGCGGTTCTCGTCGCCGACGTATCCGACAAGGGCGTGCCCGCCGCGCTCTTTATGGTCGTGGCCAGAACACTCATACGCAACGCCGCGCATCTCGATTCCGACTTGGGCGGCGTTTTTGCCGCCGTCAACAACCGGCTTTGCGAGAACAACAAGGTGGGAATGTTCGTCACGGCTTTCATGGCCGTGCTTGACCTGAGCGACGGAACCGTAACCTGCGTCAATGCCGGCCATAACCAGCCATGTATAAGGCAGGCGGGCGCGCGTTTCGAATTTTTGAAAACACGGGCCGGCTTTGTACTCGGCGGCATGGAGAATACGCGTTACACGGAAGAACGCCTGCGGTTGGACGCTGGAGACTGCCTTTTCCTCTACACCGACGGCGTGACCGAGGCGGAGAACTCCGACGGGGATTTTTTCGGAAACGAGCGCCTGTTGAAAGCCTTGGACCGCCAAAGAGAATCCTT
>WRKN01000251.1 GCA_009778055.1 Synergistaceae bacterium | reverse complement strand
GCTTGGACGACGTTTTGCGCTACGATATCGACCCGGTGTTTTACCCGGCCGATCCTCCTAAGCCGATCAAAAGGAAAAAACTGACCGGCCTTGTGGAAATGCGGGATGTGGCGTTCGGCTACAGCCCTCTCAAAGAGCCGCTTATCGAGAATTTCAACCTGACCCTCGAACCCGGAAAGTGGGTTGCCTTAGTCGGTGGCAGCGGCAGCGGTAAATCGACGGTGGCGCATATTGTGAGTGGCCTATACAGGGAATGGAGAGGGCATATCCTGTTTGACGGCATGGAGCGAACGGAGATACCGGGCGATGTGATCGTAAATTCGATAGCGGCCGTGGATCAGGAAACATTCCTTTTTTCGGGAACCGTAAAGGAGAATCTGTCGCTTTTCAACTCGTCCATACCTCGGACCGACATTGTGGCGGCAGCGATTGACGCCGCCATACACGACGACATAACCAGGCTGGAGGGCGGTTATGACCACATGACAAGGGAAGGCGGCGCCAATTTCAGCGGAGGCCAGAGGCAAAGGCTCGAAATAGCCCGGGCGCTCGCCTGCAATCCGTCGCTCCTGATACTGGACGAGGCGACGAGCGCCCTCGATCCCGTCACGGAAGAGGCCGTCATAACGAACATAAGGCGCCGGGGCTGCTCGTGCCTCGTGATAGCCCACAGACTGTCCGCTTTCCGGGACTGCGACGAGATAATCGTCCTCGACCATGGAAAAGTCGCGCAGCGGGGGACTCATAACGAAATGATCGCTTCAGACGGCCCCTATCGCAGGCTCGTGGCGCGGCAATAAGGGAAGCGGAACGACAATGATCACTCTCAAACAAAGCCAATACCTGACGGTACCGTCAACACCGGCCAAAGCGTTTGTCGTCAAAACCGGATCCGTGGAGGTTTACGCCTGCACGCCGAAAGGCTCGGAGAATTACCACAAATTATTCCTGGCTCAGCTTGACGAGGGAGAATGCTTTTTCTCACCGGCGGAGCCGCAATCCCCTCTTGAATTTGAGATTTTCGCGCGCGCGGACTGCGTTATAGACGACAGGGACGCCGGCGAGCTGACCGGTAACGAGCTGGCTGCGCAGGCGGCGGATTGGCTCCATAAGCTCACGGACCTTCCATGGATACGGCATCTCGTCGGCTTGGGAGACGAAACCCTGCTGAAATGGGAGTCGAAAACGATTTTCAGTTCTGACGGAGATTTGAACGGGGACATCGCGGCCATATGCTCGGACAACCTGGAAAAATTGTCCGCGCTGATAGAGGACAATTTCAAAAAGGCCGAACAAAACATAGACGCCAAGACGGAGATGTACGACAGATACAGGGATAAGGCCCTCTCGGGCGCGAAGCGGAATCTTCTGCGCGACGAGTTTGATTTTGCCGGCGTTGGAGAACCCGCGGGGTACACGGATGACCCCGTGAAGTTCGTGGTTTGCGCGGCCGCCGGTTTTTTGGGGATGGACACCGCAAACATATCCCTTCCGGCGGACGTGGCGGCGAACATGGATTCGGTCACCAAAATGAGGCGGCTCATCAGAAAAGCGAATATGGAGGTACGCCTAGTATCGCTCTCGGAAGGCTGGCACAAAAAAGACGGAGGCGCGTTCATCGGGTTTTTGTCTGACTTGGGAGAGGAAAACACGCCGGCCGCGCTGCTGCCGAAAGGCAGCAACAAGTACGTCCTGGTGAACGAGGAGCATCCAACCGGGCTTACGGTTGACGACAAGACCGCCTCGAAAATAAAAAAAGACGCTTTTATGTGTTACGCGGGGCTTCCCCGGAGGAAACTCGGCCGGAAGGACATGTTCGGTTTCATGTTTCGTCATACCATGAAACACGATTGGGCCGCCATCTGGCTCGTGAGCTTCGCGGCGGGCTTACTGCCCATATTGATACCGCTCATAACCGAGACCATATTCCGGGACGTCATACCGATCAACGACCGTCAGGCTCTCGGCACCGTCACGCAGGTAATGCTGGTCTCCGGCGTTACCACCGCGATATTGGGGTTTGTGAGGTCCATTTCCCTCCTTCGCGTCAAAAGCCACGTCGGCGTCGCCTTCGAGTCCGCCCTGTGGTCGCGGCTCCTGAGCCTCCCGGCGAGCTTCTTCAGAGATTACGAAACCGGAAACCTTGTCGGCAGGATGCAGGGTGTGGCCAAGATAACGGAGCTCCTGGGCGACAATGTGCTCTCGTCCGTGTTCAACATGATTTTTTCCTTCTGCAGCCTTATTTTGATGTTTTACTATAGCGTGAAACTGACGATGATAGCGCTGGCGGTTTGGGCGGTTTATATTCTCATCAACGCCTTTTTTTACAGGAGAATCGTGTCCGCTCAACGCTCTATGACGGACGCCTCCAATAAGTCGTCGGCCCGGACTCTCCAGTTGTTCAGCGGACTGACAAAATTCAGGCTTCAGGGCGGGGAGCCTGCCGCGTTCAATATGTGGTCGCAGACGTTCGGCAGGGAGTGGGAGTGGGGCCAGAAGGTACGTTGGCATACTAATTACATATCTCTAATAAACGTGATCATGCCTACCGTTCTATCCATGATTCTCTTTTATTTCACGATGGACATCATAGACGCCGGGCTGGAGGAAGGCAGAATCGCGATGGACGGCGCGAAATTCATGGGTTTTCAGGCGGCGTTCTCTGGTTTCAACGCAACGCTTGTGGCTTTCGTGCCGGTTGTGGCGACTTTATTCACAACACTGCCGTTTATTGAAAATATTACGCCGATCCTGGAGACGGAACCCGAGGGTACCGATGATAAAATCGACGCGGGCAGGCTGTCGGGAGAAGTCGAGATAAAGAACCTGCACTTCGCCTACTCGCCGGACTCGCCCCCTACATTGAAAGAAGTATCAATTCACATAAAAGCCGGGGAATCCGTGGCGATCGTGGGGCCGTCGGGCTGCGGAAAATCCACTCTGGTACGCATTCTGCTCGGTTTCGAAAAGCCGACGCAGG
>WRKN01000250.1 GCA_009778055.1 Synergistaceae bacterium | reverse complement strand
AATTGAAAACCCTGACGACCCGATACCGGCCATAGGGCGGCGATTCATCAAGTGGTACGACAGCAAGCCGAAGGACATCGGGAACTGCTGCCGGGCCGTGATAGCCTGCGCCAGAGCGCTTAGGGCCTCCGACATGGGGGGTTGGCACCATGCCGCGCAGCGCGTCCACGACGAAACGGGCGGACAGACGGCAGGCAACGGCGCGCTCATGCGGACGATATATCCGGCGCTTTGGTACGCAGGGCATCAAATGGCGGTGGACATAGGCTACATGACACACGCGCACGACGACAGTCGTATCGCGCTGATAGCCTACACGCGGGCGATCTATGACGTAATAAAAGACGAAGCAGGCGGCGTGGACGGCGACGAAATAGGCTGGCGCAAACATTGGGTGTCGGAGGGAATGAAACACGCTCGGAAAGCGCACGAAGGAACAACCCTGCGCCCGGACGGATACGTTTTGAACAGCCTCGTCTGCGCCATAAACGCGATACGCGACACAAACAGCTTCGAGGACGCGCTGGCGGAGATGGTCAACCTCGGCGGCGACGCCGACACCATAGGCGCGATCACCGGAGGGCTGGCCGGGGCGATATACGGGGCTAAGGCGATCCCGCAGCGATGGATCGACGCGCTTGATAAGGGGCTCGTCCGGAGGATGGAGCAGCTCGCGGAAATGGCGGTAAAATAAATGGAGTGCCCGTATTGCGGAGCGCAAGCCATATGGCGTGACAGCTCCATCATCTACGGGCAGAACTACGGCCAAGTTTGGATTTGCAGCAGATACCCCACATGCGACGCCTACGTGGGGTGCCACGGCGACACCAAAACTCCCCTGGGGCGCATGGCGAACGCCGAGCTGCGGGCGTGGAAAAAGAAGGCACACGCCGTGTTCGACCCGCTATGGCAGCAGGGGGACATGGAAAGGGGCGAAGCCTACGAATGGCTGATGGGAGAGCTGGAGCTGCCCCGCGCCGAGTGCCATATAGGGATGTTCGACGTCGATATGTGCGAGCGCGTAATATGGGCCGTAGTGGGGAGGATCGGGCGCGAGCGGGTACAAAGCATACTGCGGGCGTTCGCGGGATGAGGGCATGGTAAAATTTACGGTCTCACGGAGTAACAGAACTTCATACTCACGGAGCATAAGAGATTCGAACTCGACGGAGCGGCAGGGTTTCAAAACGATATCAAGATAACGAAATTTTGTACCCTGTTTTGTACCCCAAAAATAATCGCCTGCGTGTGATATTAGTAATATACGATTTTTACGCGCTAATTACGATGGGCTACGTCTCCGCCAGTTAATACTTAAAGCAAGTCCAGCCAAATATAAAACCCGCTGAAATGGCGGGTTTTTCTCATGTCTTGAGACCCGAATGAGGTTTTCCAATTACGCCGACACTTTGAAAGTTGCTTAAGAGGCTATGTTCTACCAAAAAACTTGACAGTGTGATACGATAACCACTGAAAAAATCGTGATTTGCGTAAGTGGCGCTTAAAAATTTGGGCTTCTTTGCCGGGAGGTTTCGAGAAATGGAACGGGAAAATAGTCAAAAAGCTGCTCAGGCTCAAATCTATGAAGGAATTTTTACTGGGATTCTTTTGGCGGTGACAGGCCTCTTTGCTGCTTGGCTTACTTCCGGTTTAGCTACGCTGGCCGTTGTCGTTATCGCGGTGTTTTTGTTCGTGGTTATCAAGGTGAAGACTTATCGTTTTGTCGGCAATGTAATTTTCTGGTACGAAAATCTACTGGATACCATTCCTTTTCCTCTCTCAATCACAGATAAAGATATGAATTGGACCTTTATAAACAAGCCTGTCGAGTCTATGCTTGGCATTAAACGCAGCGAGGTGATCGGCAAGCATTGCAGCAATTGGGGCGCGGGAATCTGCAAAACCCCGAAGTGCGGGGTTACCTGCTTGAAAGGAGGTCATAATCGAACCACCTTCGAGCAGATGGGCCTTAATTTTCAGGTAGACGTTGCGTATTTATTCGACAGAAACGGTGAGCAGGCCGGGCACATTGAAATTGTGCAGGATATTACCAAACTGATCGAAATGCAAAAGGCGGAGTCTAAGCTCGCTGCGGAAATGTCTAAGCTGGTGGAAGACATCAACAATGTTTGTTCGGTCTTCGTCAAAGATATCGAGACCATTTTCGGCGACATTCATATCATGTCCCAGAGATCCTCTGAGCAGTCTCAGGCTGTCGGTGAACTCTTATCCTCCATTATGGATATTTCAAACCAGATCGACGCCAACTCGCGTTATTCCGCCGAAGCCGCCGATTTGTCCGAAACCGTCAGGGCCGACGCCGAAGAGGCCAACCGCCAAATGTCCGAAATGACGCAGGCTGTTCATGAAATCAGCGAAGCTGCCAAGGCGATTGAGAAGATAATCAAGGTCATTGACGACATCGCGTACCAGACCAATATATTGGCCCTCAATGCGGCCGTTGAGGCTGCCCGCGCCGGGCAGTACGGCAAAGGATTCGCCGTTGTCGCCGAAGAGGTCCGCAACTTGGCGGGCAAAAGCGCTGAAGCCGCCAAAGACACCAGCCGCCTGATCACCAACTCTATTGAAAAAACGGATCTTGGGCAGAGTATCTCGGCTGACACCGCCGCGTCTTTGGACAAAATCATTGAAAGAATTCAAATGAGCAACGAGATTATAGCCCGGATCGCCGAATCTTCCAGCAGTCAGGACGCCGTCCTCAAACGGATCCAAGCCGGTGTTGAAAATGTCTCGCAAATCGTCCGGCAGAACTCCGACGCCGCCCGGCAAAGCGCCGCCGCAACCGAAGGGCTCAGCGCGGATACTCAGCAGCTCAGAAATCTTTTGGCCGCTTTCGACAGCGGCAGGAGCAACGCCCGGTGAGCGTCAAACCTGCGGCTCGAATGCGGGGTTGTTAGAAAAAGAAAGGAGAGTTGTTTATTTATGGAGGACATGACCCTTGAGATAAAGAACGTGCTCGACACCGAGCGCCTGTTGACGGCCAGAATGGTTGACTCCATCCTGCGCGCGAACCAAATGGCGAGT
>WRKN01000249.1 GCA_009778055.1 Synergistaceae bacterium | reverse complement strand
CCGCCGTGTACCGAACGGTTCGCACGGTGGTGTGGGAGGTCGGCCACTCAACTAATGGGTGGCCTCCTACCCGATAAGGTCGTGTGTATATGCGTATATTCAACCGAATGACGCGCGTCTTAATCCTATTGTTTCTCTTTTTTTCCTTTACCTCAACCTCCGAGGCGTTTTCGTCTACCTCATTCACCTCATACCGCGACATCCCCGGCGTGACGGACGAGGAAATAGAGGCAATCGCGGCATTAAGAGGCACCAGGGAGAAATTCATCTTCGGGATGATGCCGAGCACGGAGGCGTTTCGCGACACAAACGGCGAAATAAGGGGGTATACGGCCCTTTTATGCGAATGGTTGACCGAGTTGTTTGGTGTAATCGAAATTCCCTTTGTGCCGGAACTTTACACGTGGGGCGGTCTGCTCAAGGGGCTTGAAAGCGGCGAGGTGGATTTCACCGGCAGCCTGACCGCCAACGACGAGCGCCGAAAAATTTATTACATGACCGACCCCATAGCGGAGCGCATGATCTACTGCTTCCACATAGCGGGCGGGCCGTCCATATCCGAGATCGCCGCGTCGCGCCCGCCGCGCTACGCTTTTTTGGAGGGCTCGACCACGATAAACGAAGTGGTGTCCGGCCTTGACGACGCGCCGTATGAGTTGATTTTTGTCCGGGGCCTCGGCAGCGCCTACAACGTGCTGAAAAGGGGCGAGGCGGACATTTTCTTCGCGGAGAGCACGGCGGCGGTCGTTTTTGACGCTTACGACGACGTGGCGAGCAAACACTTTTTCCCGCCGCGCTTCAGCCCTGTTTCCATGTCAACCCGAAACCCGGAGCTGGCGCCTGTCATAAGCGTCGTGCAAAAAGCCCTCCAAAGCGGCGCAGTCGGGCACCTTGCCGAGCTGTACGCCCAAGGAGAGATCGAGTATTTACGGCACAGCCTGTTTACGCGCCTGACCGGGGAGGAGCGGGATTATATCCGCGACAACCCGGTAATATCCTACGTTACCCAGTTCAACAACTACCCCATGAGTTTTTTCAACGAAAAAGAAAAGCAGTGGCAGGGCATAGCTTTCGACCTGCTGAGCGAGATAGAGAAACTAACCGGGCTCACCTTTCAGCTTGCCCACGGCGACGAGCTGATAAGGTGGCCTTTTTTGTTGGCTATGGTGGAAAGCGGCGAGGCGGCGTTCGTTACGGAATTAATCCGCACCGAGGAGCGGCGGGGCCGGTTCATCTGGCTTGACACCACCCTTGCAACGGAATATTTAACCCTCGCCTCCATATCGGAGCGGCGCGGCGTCAGGCTCAACGAGGTCAAGAATTTAACCGTTGGGGTGGTCAGAAACACCGCCCAGACACAGGCGTTTCAGAGGTGGTTCCCCCACCACGGCAAAACCGTCGAGTACGACGACACCAGAGACGCCTTCGAGGCGATGAGGAGGGGCGACGTTGACCTTGTCATGACGAGCACCGGCAACATGCTGGTCATGATGAACTATCTTGAGCTGACGGGATATAAAGCAAACATCGTGTTTGACGACTCGATCCAGGGGTCAACCTTCGGCTTCAACGTGAACGAAACAATCCTCCGCTCGATAATAGACAAGGCGCTGGGCCTGATCGACACGAGGGCGATCACCGACGAGTGGAAAAACAGGTCGTTTGATTACCGCTACAAACTGATAGAAGCCCAGCGCCCGTGGCTGATCGGCGCGTCCGGCCTGCTTCTGTGCGTGCTGGTTCTGCTGTTCACGCTGCTTCAAAGAAAGCGCCACGAGGGCAGGGTGCTTGAGGACCTTGTGAATAAACGCACCGCCGAACTAAGCGAACAGCTTGAGCTGACGATCAAGTTGCAGCAAAATTTGGAGGCCGCTATGGAGGCCGCGACGGCCGCGAGCCGGTCGAAGTCCGTTTTTCTGGCGAACATGAGCCACGAGATACGCACGCCGATGAACGCGATCATGGGCATCACCGAGATTCTGCTAAACGACGACAGCGTCGCGCCCAACACAAGGGAGGCGCTGGACAAGGTTTACAGCTCGGGCGAGCTGCTGCTGTGCATCATCAACGACATCCTGGACCTGTCAAAAATCGAGGCGGGCAAGCTTGAGCTGACCTGGGGCGAATACGACGTCGCGAGCCTGATAAACGACGTGACGACGGTAAACATGGTGCGCATAGGAAGCAAGCCGATAGAATTTGAGCTGTCCGTCGACGAAAACACGCCGTCAACCCTGTACGGCGACGAACTGCGCATCAGGCAGATCCTAAACAACCTTCTCTCCAACGCCTTCAAATACACGGAAAGCGGAGTAGTCAGGCTTTCGGTTTATGTAGAAGATACTACACTTGTTCTCAGGGTGAGCGACACAGGCTGCGGCATGACGGAGGAGCAGTTGACCACGCTGTTCGACGCGTACACCCGCTTCAACGTGGAGGCCAACCGCATGACGGAGGGCGCGGGCCTGGGCATGAACATCACGCAAAACCTGGTGCGCCTGATGGGCGGCGAGATCACCGTGAAAAGTGAGCCCGACATAGGCACAATATTTGTAGTGCGCCTGCCGTCGGCGCGGGGGGAGCAGACAAAGCAAACAAAAATTTCCTCCGGTGTGCTGGGCGGAGAGACGGTGGAAAGGCTTAGAAAGTTCCGCACAAACGGCGCGAAGCAGATAAGAAGAGCCCGAATATCCTTCGAGCCCATGCCCCACGGCAGCGTCCTGGTGGTGGACGACGTTGAGTCGAACATCTACGTAGTCCAGGGCCTCCTGGCGCCCTACAAACTCTCGGTGGACTCCGTGATGAGCGGCTTCGAAGCAATCGACAAAATCAAGTCCGGCAAAGTATACGACGTAATCTTCATGGACCACATGATGCCCAAGCTTGACGGCATAGAAACAACCAAACTAATCCGCGCCCACGGCTACACAAACCCCATAGTAGCCCTAACCGCCAACGCCCTAACCGGCCAATCAGAAATATTCCTCTCCAACGGCTTCGACGCCTTCATCTCCAAACCCATCGACGTGCGTGAGTTGAACGCCGCGTTGAAGAGGTTTGTGCGGGGGTAGGGAACCCG
>WRKN01000248.1 GCA_009778055.1 Synergistaceae bacterium | reverse complement strand
CCCCTTATTTGCGGAAGGCCGTCGTAAAACCCCATTCCCCTCATAGCGCCCAGGCAGGACATCTTTTTGCCGTCGAAACACAGAGTTTCACCACTCAGGGCACGTTTCAAAAGAGACAGGGTACATTGCGCGTCCCTCGGTCTTTCAGGGGTAGCCTCGTCGTTCGTCACTATTATGGACAAGGCCTTTCCTTCCAGCTTCAATTCTTTCAATAAACACTCCACGCTGATTTTACCTCCGCAGATTCATTGTCAATAGAATTCCAGACGCCGCGTACCTTAGCACGTTCAAAGAAAAAATAGGGTAACCAGGAGTTACCTCTTTTGCCGGGATGCGGGTAGGAAACGCGATATGGGTCAAGCTGTTGCGGAGCAAAATGCTCACTCTCCAAACTCAAAATTCTCCACCTTCAACGTGCGGCAGTTCTCGGATACCGTTCGGATAATTTCCTGAGGCAGGCCGCCCGGAGCTTTTGCGCTTACTTCAAGGGATACCTCGACGCGGCAGCCGTCCACGGAGGAAAGGTGCTGGATGACTTCATCGACGAGGCGCTGCACGTCCCGGCCGATGCGCGTCGCGTCGAGCGGCGCGGACATGCGAAAAAGGGTGTTTAGCGGCGTAGGCCGGGAAGGTGTCACTGCATCATCCGGAGCGGACGTCACAGGATCGCCGATCTTTACGACCGACGATACAGCTTTGTCGCCTCCGGTCGTTTCAAAGCCCACCGATTTTCCTTTACCTGCTTCCTCTTCAAGCTGTTTTTCCGCCGCGGCCGGTTTCACCAGCAAGCCCGAACGCTCGATATTTCTCACGTTTTTCGTTAGTTCTCCGTATTTAAGTTCGACGTAACGGCTGCCGTCCAGCCCGGCGGCGAATGCAAAATATTCCTTCGAGTTCAGGCCGTTGCGAATCGCCTCTTCCAGAACGTCATAATTTGCGAGCCTGGGCAGGTAACAGTACGTGCAAAGATAATCCCACAATTTTCTGACCTCTATTGAATCGTCCTCACGCCAGAGGATGTCGTCCAGGGTCATGCGGAGCAGCATCGGCGACCACTTGTCGATAATGTACTCGTTTTGCATCATTTTCTTAGCGGCTTTGAGCGCTATGGAATCGCTTCCGCCGCCGATTTGCTCTTTCTCCCACTGAATCGTCTTCATGTCGGCCCGGTCAATGCAGGGCGTGAGCAGCCAGCACCAGGTTTCCTTCAGGCGAAGGTTCACCGTTTCGTCGCTGCGGGCCAGGTTATTGTTCGTCTCCCTGTTCTGGGCGGCATCGAGGTTTAAGTCCTCGCTGTCATCCTTAACGGAACGCCACGCCAGATAGATGCGTGTTTCCTGTTTCAACGCGGACAGCCGTTCCTGATCCGGCGCGACGAACGCCAGCATATTCCTGTAGATTCTGGGCGCGGTTCCCCTGTTGTTCAAAATGTCCAACGCGGACGAGAGCGCCCTGCTTTCCCGCGCCGAGGCTTTATAGTCGTCCTCGGGACGCAGGACGACGAGGCGCGCCGTCTGTTCGTCCGGCACGTCCAACGATGAGCCGGGGCACACGTGGACGCCGGCAAACGGCGCTTCTTTACGCAGTTTTCGCAGCCGGCCTTCGATCTCGTGTTCCACATCGAGCGCGGAGATTTGCGTAGCGCGATCCTCCACCGTTTTGCGCAGGGTGGGCCGGGTGTCGTACCAGAAACGGTCACCGGAAGGATTGCTGTAAAGAAACGCGAGCGAGTTTCGCAGCGCGTTCAGAGCGTCGCTGAAGTCGGATATCGTCTCTCCCGGCTGAACCACGCCAAGCCGAATGCGAGAGGACTCTATCCCTCTTACCGTTTGCGAGCGGACGGAAGGCGCGCTGCCCAGCATTATAGTCCGCGCCGTTCGCCGCGCGGCCAATTTTTTCCCGTAGCGCGACACCTCCTGATCCTTTTGATATGGGATGGACCTTTTCCCGTCCACCTCGCGGTCAACGATCCCGTTCCAGTTCTCGTCCAGGTGACGCGTCAATTCGTCACGCACGTTCGGGACATCCAGAGGAAGAGAGCCGGGCAGTATCATAAACCCCGCGTCGCTGCCCATCCAAAGCTCGTGAATGACAGCCGCCATCAGGCGCAATACCCCTCTCGTCCGCTGAAAACGCTCCAACGTCGCCCAGTCTTCGTAAAGACGGTCGAACACCTCTGGATGTACCGGGTAGCAGGAAACCAGGCGTTCTTTATACGCCAGTTCCCTGGTTTCCGGCGGAAAATCGGAAAGATTTTCGCCGTACATTTTGCTGAACGCGCGGCACACGTTATCGCGAGCTTCCGGGTCTTTACAGTCGAGGAAAAGCCTACGCCGCACGACTTCAAACCCTTCGCCCGCCGTCACTGGCTTCCAGATAGATTCCATACGGCCAAAGGTGTGTTCTATGGAATTCAACGCGATCTTACCGGATTCTCCCCCGATTTCCAGCTCAGACTCGGGAATGGGCGCGACGACCATGCTGTTTTTGCGCTCTCGCCTCTTCGGTGATTTCCTGGACGAAAGAAATGAAATTGTCAAAACTCCCGGCGGGCAGACCGGATACGCCGTGTATTTTTTTCGCGTAAGCGACAAGCTCATCCATCAGCACCAGACACGGGGCGCAGGCGTCGAACAGCTCCTTCAGCGCCTTTGAGCCAGGTGAGACGCCCTTTTTGTCCGCGTCCTTCACGATATCGTAAAGTTCGGGCCTGTTGGCGGAAGCCGCAAGCTGCGCCGCCATTTCCCCCCACAGCGTGTTGATGGTGATTTTGGGAAAATTATGCGGACGCCTGTTTCGAGTCGGGTCGATGGCCGTGCCGACGATTACGGCCACGTTTGCCCTCGGAAGTGAAGAAACTCCCGCTCTTTCGAGAACCGGCCTGACGTTCGGTATTTTGTCTATTGGAACCTGGCCGCGCATCAGGTGATAAAGCGCGAGCATACTGTGGGTCTTGCCGCCGCCGAAGGCCGTCTTCAACTGTATGACAGGCTCCCCGTCCTTGCCGCCCGCGCGTTTGAGAGCCTGCACAAGCAGCCCTGACATTCCCTCCGTCACGTAGGTTCTCCTGAAAAACTCCACCGGATCGAGGTATTCATACGCCCCTTC
>WRKN01000247.1 GCA_009778055.1 Synergistaceae bacterium | reverse complement strand
AGCGGGCTCCAGAGAGAGTGGAGCGGCAGCGTTCTGTTCGACGGCATGGAACGGGCCCACATACCCAGGGACGTTTTCGTAAACTCGCTGGCCGCCGTTGACCAGGATATTTTGATGTTTTCGGGGACCGTCAAGGAAAACCTGTCGCTTTTCAATTCATCCATACCCCAGGCCGACATAGTGGCGGCGGCGAGGGACGCCGCGATACACGACGACATAACAAGGCTGGAGGGCAGCTATGACCACAAAATAATGGAAGGCGGCGTCAACTTCAGCGGAGGCCAGAGGCAAAGGCTCGAAATAGCCCGCGCCCTTGCCTGCAGCCCGTCGATCCTGGTGCTGGACGAGGCCACCAGCGCCCTGGACCCAGTCACGGAGGAGACCGTCATAACGAACATAAGGCGCAGGGGATGCGCGTGCCTCATGATAGCCCACAGACTGTCCGCTTTCCGCGACTGCGACGAGATAATAGTCCTCGAACACGGAAAAATCGCGCAGCGGGGAACCCACAGCGAGATGCTCGAGGCCGGCGGCCCCTATCGCAGGCTGCTGGCGGAGCAGACGAACACCCCCGCCCGGGAAGAGGTATGACGATGCCTATGCCGGCACAGACCCTTAAGCAAAGCCGATACCTTGCGGTCCCCGCCGGAACCAGGATGTTTACCGTAAAGAGCGGGGTCGCGGAGGTTTATGCCTGCACGCCCGAGGACGCGGATACCTACCATAAATTATTTCTCGCGCAGCTCGGGGAAGGGGAGTGTTTTTTCTCGCCGGCGCAAGCGCTTTCCACTTTCGAGTTTCAGGTTTTCGCGCGCGCCGACTGCGTGATAGAGGACAGGGACGTTGGGGAGCCGGACGGCCGTGAGCTGGCGGCGAAGGCAACGGAGTGGTTTTATAAACTCACGGACCTTCAGATGGTCCGATACCTCATCGGCCTGGGAGACGAATCCACCTTGCAGAAGTGGGAGTCGAAAACGATTTTCGATTCGGACGAAGACGTAATAGACGCTTTCTCGTTCAACCAGGAAATATTGTCCGTGATGATCGAGTCCAGCTTCAAAAAAGCCCGGCAAAACGTGGACGTCAAAACGGAGATGCGCGGCAGGTACGAAGACAAGGTCCTTTCCTCCGCGATACGGAATCTTTTGCGCACCGAGCATGATCTTGCCGGCGCGGGGGAATCCCCGGGCGGCGCGGATGACCCGGTGAAGTTCGCGGTCCGCGCCGCGGCCGGTTTTCTGGGAATGGAAACCGCGAACATATCCCTGCCGGCGGACGTGACGGCCGGCATGGACCCTGTCACCAGAATGAGGCGGTTCATCAGAAAAGCCAACATGGAGGTCCGCCTCGTATCGCTCCCCAAAGACTGGCACAAAAACGACGGCGGCGCGTTTCTGGGGTACTTTGGAGAAGAAAAGGCGATGGTCGCTTTGCTGCCGAAGGGCGGCAAAAGGTACGTCATGGTGGACGAGAACCACCCGTCAGGGCGCACGGTGGACGACGAGACCGCCTCGAAGATAAAAAGCGACGCGTTTATGTGTTACGCGGGGCTTCCCCCAAGAAAACTCGGGCGGGCCGACATGTTCAGGTTCATGCTTCGTCACACCACGAGACGCGACTGGACGACGATCTGGCTTATAAGCCTCATCGCGGGTTTGCTGCCCATATTGATGCCGCTCATCACCGAAACCATATTCCGGGACGTCATACCGATCAACGACCGTCAGGCTCTCGGCACAGTCACGCAGGTGATGCTGGTCTCCGGCTTCACCACCGCGATTATTGGGTTTGTAAGGTCCATTTCCCTGCTTCGCGTCAAAAGTCACGTGGGGCTCGCCTTCGAATCCGCCCTGTGGTCCAGGCTTTTGAGCCTTCCCGCCAAATTCTTCAGAGATTACGAGACCGGAAACCTGATAGGGAGGATGCAGGGGGTGGGGAAGATAACGGAACTTCTGGGCGACAACGTGCTATCGTCCGCGTTCAACATGATGTTTTCCTTCTGGAGCCTTGTTTTGATGTTTTACTACAACGTCAGGCTGACGATGATATCGATGGGGATGTGGGCGGTTTACCTTATCGTCAACGTCTTTTTGTACGGAAACATCGTATCCGCCCAGCGCAAGGCGACGGATGCCTCCAACAGGGCGTCGGCCCGGACCCTCCAGTTGTTCGGCGGGCTGACGAAGTTCAGGCTTCAGGGCGGGGAGCCCGCCGCGTTCCATCTGTGGTCGCAGACCTTCGGCGATGAGTGGGAGTGGGGGTATAGGATACGCTGGTACTCGAACTACATATCCCTGATAAACGTGGTGATGCCCACCGTTCTGTCCATGATCCTCTTTTACGTCACGATGGGTATCATGGAAACGGGGCTGAACGAGGGCAGATTCATGATGGATTCCGCGAAGTTCATGGGTTTTCTGACGGCGTTCTCGGGCTTCAACTCGACCCTTGTGGCTTTCGTGCCGGTGGTGGCGACTTTATTCGTCACAGTGCCCTTTGTGGAGAACATCGCGCCTATCCTTGAGACGGAGCCCGAGGCCACGGACGACAAAATCGACGCGGGCAAGCTGTCGGGGGAGGTCGAGATAGATAACCTGCACTTCTCGTATTTTGCGGGTTCGCCGGATTCGCCCTCTGTCCTGAAGGGGATATCGCTTCGCGTCAAAGCCGGGGAATCCGTGGCGATCGTAGGTCCGTCGGGCTGCGGAAAATCCACGCTGGTGCGCCTTCTGCTCGGTTTCGAGAAGCCCACTCAGGGGGCGATTTTCTTCGACGGACAGGATTTTTCTACCCTCAACGCCTCGTCGGTCCGGGCCCAGATGGGGGTGGTCCTCCAAAACGGCCGTATCATGTCCGGGGACATTTTCAGCAACATCGTGGGCACCTCGCCGCTCACCCTGGATGACGCGTGGGAGGCGGCGAGAATGGTGGGGCTGGAAGAGGACATCAAGAACATGCCGATGGGAATGAACACGGTCATCAGCGAAGGCGCCGGCAACATCTCCGGCGGTCAGAGGCAGAGGATAATGCTCGCGCGAAGCATCGTGAACAGGCCGAAAATCGTATTGCTGGACGAGGCCACCAGCGCTCTGGACAACGCCACCCAGGCCGTCGTGACCGA
>WRKN01000246.1 GCA_009778055.1 Synergistaceae bacterium | reverse complement strand
CGTGAGGATAGAGACGTCCTCGCGGGCGGTGGATATGGCGGGGGACGCCTACAGGATAGCCCTGGTGCGTTACAGGGAGGGAGTCGGAACCAACATCGACGTCCTCGACGCCGAGGCGGCTTTAAATCAGAGCTATTCCAACCATACTCAGGCCCTGTGTGACTACAACATTGCCGTGGCGCAGCTCGAAAACGCGGTGGGTGACTCTATGCCCTTCCGGTGACCTCAATGAAAAAATTCTATTTCACGGTCACATTTGTGACTTTGGTACTTTCGGCGGCTTTCATGGGGTATGGGATGTACCTCAACATTACGAGCGCCAGCCACATAGAGACGATGCTGGCGTCGAGGGCCGTCAGCCTGAGCGGGAGCCGGGTTTTGTACCGCGACCTGTACCCGGAGCTGCGCTTGGACTACATCGACCTCCGTCCAAGAATGCAGGCTGACGTCATAACCCAGATCGACGGAGAGATCGAGGAACTATACGTGACGCAGGGGCAGAGCGTCGAGCGGGACCAGCCCATCGGCAGGATCGTGAACTATGATGTTCCGCTGTCGCTCTCCCGTGCCGACGCGGATGTGGCAAAGGCCGAGAGCGCGTATCTGTATGCGCTGAGAGTCGCTGAAAGAAACCAGCGTCTGGCCGCCGAAGACGCCATATCGACCAGCGATCTGGAGACGTCCGTCTCGCAAATGGAAGCGTCAAGGGCGGAACTGGACGCCGCCAGAGTAGCGAGGCGGCAGATAGAACAGCAGCGCGGCTTCCAGGTTTTGACTGCCCCGCTGTCCGGTTCTATACCCATTATTTACCGGCAGCCCGGCAACTTCGTCGACAAGGGAACGCCCATCGCCCTGGTCGTTAATTACTCGAATATGTACTTCAACGCGCTGGTTAATGACGAGGATATTCAGAAAATCGCGCCGTTAGATGAGAAATTTTCACTTCGCCTCAATATCGTGAACATGCTTGAAAAAGCTTTCGACGGCTCCGCCAAATCGCCGTTTGACGAGGACACGGTTTTCAACGTCGAGATATCGGATGTTTCTCCCCCGCTTGGCGAAAACGCCGCCGTCAGGAGAATAACCTGCGAGGTTGACAATCACCTTGGGATAGTGGGAGTTGGGGTATACGGCAACATCGTCATATTAAAAGAGACCGCGAAAAGGGCGTTGGCAATACCTCTCTCCGCCGTCTCCGACTTGAGCGCCCCCAGCGTCCACGTGCGTGACGCGGACTCCAAACTGGCTGTGCGCCCCATAAGGATGGGAGTCCGCGACGATGAATACGTTGAGGTCGCGGAAGGACTTGAGGAAGGCGACGTGGTCATTCTGTCCGGGGTCGAGGGGTTGGACCTCGGCACGAGGATCGATGTGTTTGTGGAGGAGGATATTCATTAATGAACAGGGAAATATTCAATGAGGAGGCTATGTCGCGCCTGCGCTCGCCGGAGCAGCTCGACTCCGAAATTACAATAACCCAGCCGGTGGCATGGATGGCCCTTTTTACCCTGTTTTTTCTGATAGGATCCATCGTGCTGTGGAGCATATTCGGGATTATGTCGGTCTCCGTCCAGGGCGCCGGGATGATTCTGGACTCCGCCGGCGTGGGAAACGTTTTTCATGACGTAAGCGGAAAAATATCGGAGGTATTGGTCCAGCCCGGAACTCGCGTTCGCAGGGGGGACGTGGTCGCGAAGCTGGAGCTGCCGAACATGGTCAACGACATCATCAGCGCGCGGCAGGGCGTCATGAACTCGATGAACCAGAACCAAGTGGAGTCCGGCATATCCAATCTCGATTCTCTCATGAACATTTGGCGGCATTCCTTCAACGTCGTCAGCTCCTTCGACGGCATCGTGATGGAGGTCAGGGTCAACGTCGGGGACGTCGTATCCGCCGGCACCACAAGCATATGCAGCATCAGGCTGGATCAGCGCAGGGAAGACGTCATCGCCGTAATGTACGTACCCGCCGAGGATGGAAAAAAAATCGAGCCGGGCATGGTGGCGCAACTCGTACCGAGCGGAGCCGATCAGAAGGAGGACGGCAGCCTCATGGGGGTTGTAAGGAGTGTTTCCCTCTATCCGGTGTCCAGCAGCGGCATCATGAGAACGATTGGAAATTCCGACGTGGTAAATTGGATATTGAACATAATGGGCGGCGCCGTAATGGAGGTTAAGGTGGACCTGGTGAGGGACCCGGATTCCCCTTCCGGTTACCTGTGGTCCTCAAGGGTGGGAAGCCGCAGGCCGCTGACGGTAGGCGCCATATTCAACGGCAGCGTCATTACGGACCGCGAGCCTCCGCTGGGACGGGTATTCAAAAAACTGAGCCAGTGGATGAGAAGCGACTGATATGTTCCGAAGCTCCGTAAAGAAAACGCCGCTGCTCCTTCAAATGGAGTCCGTCGAGTGCGGCGCCGCCTCCCTGGGTATCGTACTTTCTTATTACGGTTTATTCCGTCCGCTGGAAGAACTCCGCCAGCAATGCGGAGTCAGCCGGGACGGCAGCAACGCGCTTTCCATCGTCAAGGCGGGGCGTCACTACAAAATGGAAGTACGCGGCTTCCGGTGCAATGCCGAAGATTTGGCGAAAGAGCGAATGCCCCTCGTCATTCACTGGAATTTCAACCATTTCGTCGTGCTGGAGGGGTTCAAGGGCGGGCAGGCCTATCTGAACGACCCGGGGTCCGGGCGCAGAAAAGTGGCGATGGAGGAATTCAGGAGTTCTTTCACCGGGGTTGCGATCAGTCTTAAACCGGGCGAGGGGTTTCAAAAGGGGGGCAAAAAATTCAGCGTGGTCGCCGAAGTGCTGCGCAGGCTCATGAGCGAGAAAGCCGCCCTCTTTTTTATTTTGATCGCCGGCCTTTTGATGATCGTCCCCGGATTGGCCAAGCCCGTTTTCACCCAGGTTTTCGTAGACGATATCCTGTCCATGATACACCGGGATTGGCTCTTCAACCTCCTTCTGCTCATGGGAATAGTCTGTGTCCTGGATGTGCTGCTCAATTTCCTGAGATTCTGGTGCCTCGTTCAATGGCGAAAAAAACTGACCATCATCGGGGCGAGCTCTTTTTTCGCACATGCCATGCGCCTGCCCGTCTCGTTTTTTCAGCAGCGCTTCAACGGTGAGATAGCCATGCGCGTGGGATTCAGC
>WRKN01000245.1 GCA_009778055.1 Synergistaceae bacterium | reverse complement strand
GCCGTTGATGTACGTCCCCGCGCTAAGGGTATTCCCGGTAAACTCCCCTTTGATATTGCCGATAGAGGGCGATCGGGGATTTTCCGCATATGCGCCGATGAGGCCGCCGCCCCAGATTTTACCGGACGCGCTGTCGCCCGAAACGTCCGTATTGGTGAGCGCAACCCGGTTATTCGAGAATGCCGCGTCGACATCGCCGACGGAAGACGGGCCGGAAGTGGCATGAGCGCCTGTAATGCCGCCGCCGTGCAGGTAATTCCCCAGCGTTATCCCGTTATTTTCAAAACGGCCGTTGATCACATTGCCGAGCACCGCGCCCAAAGCATCGGAAGTGTTGACCGTGCCGATAATCCCCCCGCCGATGGTTCCGACGTTGCCCACCTGTCTCGCAATGTTTTGGAATGCCATATTTTCAAGAGACAGACCATTGCCTGCGGCGTCCATAGACAAAACCGGATTGGCGGAGGCGGAAGCGCGGGTAATGACCGTCCCGGGCAGATTTCCTTTGACGCTTATTCCGCCGGCCCTCACATTGATGGCGCCGCCGTTGGTTAAAACCGGATTGACGTTTGGAGCGAAGGTAACCGTGGAGCCGGCGGCAGCCGCTTCGGCCACCTGGCGCATCTCTCCCGCCTCGCCGAAATCGGTGCTTTTTGTTACCTGCCCCGCCGTCGCGGCATTGACCATTACGAGCAAAAATAAAACAGCCAACTTAAACATTTAACGCATACCTCCTCAAGATCTGTCAATCCCAATTGATGTCTGCATGACTTGCAGTTCACCACAATGCTTATCATATCATTCCAAGGTATGCCGGACAATTCTTTAATTTGTGAAAATTCCCGGCGATTTTGTGATTCCGTTATTTTTTTTTGCCGATTGCCTACTATAATTACTATGGCAGCAAGGGCCGGATTACAGGCATTTATGTTTCCGTCCGTTAAGGCGTAAGGCGGCCGGCAAGCATAGGACGCGCAATGCGCGCCCCTACGCCGGTGAATCCCTGCGTTGATGCATATTGTAGGGGCGCGCATTGCGCGTCCGCTGCTTATCAGATACATTAAATCAAATTGCTATATTAAAGGAGTGGTGATCTTTGAGGAAAGCAATATTTTTTGTACTTCTTTCAGTTGTGGCAGCGGCGCTTTTGATTGGAGCGGCCGCCGTGGAAACAGGAGCTTCCGCCTCTCTCTCCAAGCCCCCTACCCAGGCAACAATACGCAGAAACGCGGCGTACTTGGAGGCGCCTTTCGATTACGGCGATGACAGAGACGCCGAGTGGGCCGGCAGGGGCTTGATTCCCGGCAGCGACAGGGATGCGCCGCGGATTTTGAAAGACGATGGGACGGTCATTTGGGACATTGGCCGTTTTGCCTTCGTAAGCGGCGACATAAGGGAACCCCAATCATTTCCCCCCACGGTGAACCCCAGCCTCTGGCGGAACGCGATCCTGAACAACAAACACGGGCTTTTCGAGGTCGTCCGGCGCGAAATCGGCGGCGAATCCCGCTCCATCTATCAGGTGCGCGGCTACGATGTGGCTAACATGAGCTTCGTCGAGACGCAAAACGGCTTCATAGCGGTCGACATTCTGAGTTACAAGGAATCGGCGGCCGCGGCGGTGAAGCTGTTTTACGACCATATTCCGGCGAGTAAGAGGGAAAAGAAAATCCACACCATAATTATTACGCACAGCCACGGCGACCACTTCGGAGGCATAGACGGCGTTCTGGAGAGCGGGATGGCGGAGGCTTCGCCCGCGATAGTCGTACCGCAAGGGTTCGTTGAAGCGGCCGATTCCGAAAACAATCTGGTCGGGCCCGCGATGCTGACCCGCGCTAATTCGATGTACGGACATCTGCTCTGGAAGTACGACATTCCCGAGCGGCACGGCAAGGTGAGTAACGGGCTTGCCATAGATTCAGCCACCAACGGGACGGCTCGTTTGCCGGGGAGGGATCCGGCGCGGGGGGATCAAATGCAGTTTATAAAGGAGGACGGCGAAACCCATTACTACGACGGGACGCGGGTTGATTTTATCATGGCCCAGAACACCGAGGCCCCGGCCCAAATGGTGTTTTTCTTTCCGGAATATAACTCGATCTGCCTGGCCGAGATATGCAACCAGACGCAGCACAACGTCCTTACGCCGCGCGGCGCGCAGGTGAGGGACACGAAAGCCTGGTACGAAGCCCTTGACAAAATGCTGGCGTGGGTTGACGAAGACGACGGCTCGGAGTTATCCGCCTGGGGGCCGCATACCTGGCCGCGCTGGGGCAGTGCCGAAATAGCGGAATATATCGAAGGACAGAGGGACCTCTACCGCGACCTTCACGACGAAACCGTCCGCCTGATGAACGAAGGCTACGATATGAAGGAGGTTGCCGAGAGATTCGTGACCTCGCCGGATGTGGCGCGCGAATGGTTCAACAGGGGCTATTACGGAGCGACCGTACATAATGTCAAGGCGGTCTATCAAAAATACCTCGGCTGGTTCGACAACAACCCCGCCACGCTCTGGAAGCTCCCCGACAAAGACTCCGCCGCGCTGTACGCGAGGTACGCGCGGGGCGGCGGCGACCTGACTCAAGCGGCGCTGGCGGCGTACAACGACGGGCACTACCGATGGGTGGCCGACGTTCTGGAATATATCCGCCTCGCTCCCGGCGCGTGGGGAGCGTCCGTGCATAAGGCGGCGCTGGAAATCCAGGCCGACGCGTTCGAGCAACTGGCCTACTCGACTGAGAGCGCAATCTGGAGAAATTATTTTTTGACCGGAACCTGGAGAAACCGCCTCTTCAACGGTTCGGATGACGAAATGCATGATGCTTTCAAAGCAGGAAACATTCCCGCCGTCTCCCCCGGTATGTCCAAGGACCCCACCGGGTTCACTAAAGACGCGAACGCAAAGTACATACAGGACCTGCCCTTCAAAACCGACACAAGGGACGCCGCGTGGGCGGACAGAGGCTTCATCGCGCGTGTCGCAAGCGGCGATACGGAGCCGCTGCGGATAACAAAGGACGATGGGACGGTCGTCTGGGATATGGCCCGATACTCATACATCAGCGGCGACATCTCGGCGCCCGAACAATTCCCCGACACGGTGAACCCGAGCTTGTGGCGGAACGCCATATTGAACAACAAATACGGACTTTATGAG
>WRKN01000244.1 GCA_009778055.1 Synergistaceae bacterium | reverse complement strand
GCTTCATACACAGCGGGGCCTTGCCTGTCCCCGCCGCCTTCACTCTGATCTGGGCGCTCAAGGAAAGCTGCCTAAAGGCGCTGGGAACCGGGCTCCGCGACGACCTCCCCGGCATCGACCTGGCGGCCTTCCTCGTCCCCGCCGAAACGGAGCCACGGATATTTTCTTTCAACGGACATATCTTTCAGGCGTTCTTCCATAAAACCTACGCCGTTTCGGTTTGTGAGAATCAGCATAGGAGGCAGTCGTGAGGCTTCTCCCCTGCCACGCCACCCGGCATTCGAAAAACAGTGGCCTTCAAGTCAATTTAGTATAGCCCGACTGAGTGACTGACACAAAATCAGATGGGCAAATGCAGGCAAGAAGTGATAGATCTAAAATGCCATAGTTTTATTATGAACGAAAAAACTCCCTTCTTGAATAAAAAAAGCCATGAAGGGAGTTTTTCAAGTTTGCTTAAACGCCTGAACGCCGTACCGTCCTGCCGAGGGACCGCCCCAGGAAACGGCCGTCTTCCACTACGACCACACCGTTTTTGATAACGCGGTGAAGCCCTGTGGGGGCCTGACGCGGGTTGAGGAAGTCCGCCGAGCCGTCGATCGTTTTGGGATCGAAAATCACGAAATCCGCAATAAGGCCGTTTTTGATCAGGCCGCGATCGTGAAGCCCGTACCGCCACGCCGGAAAGCCCGTCATCTTCCATATGGCGGTCTCCAGCGGGAACAAACCCCTGTCCCTTGCAAAATTGCCCAGCGCGCGCGGGAACGTGCCGAAACATCTTGGGTGAGGCTTGCCGGTGGCTAATTTCCCCGTCATCGACGTGGGGATTGAGTCCGAGCCGATCATCGCCAGAGGATGTTTCATGATGTTCACGTTGTCAAAGTCCGATTGCGAGTCGATGACCACCGTGTTTTCTCCTTTATCTTCCAAAATGAGATCCAACAGGGTTTCGTCCGGAGCCTTCCCTCGTTCGTCGGCTATGTCCTGAAGAGTTTTGCCCACTATCGACTGGTCCTTGACGGCCGAGCAGATGAGGATTTTCGCGTATGTGGCGCCTTTGACAAAGTTGTCCCACCCGGGCACGTCGCGACGTAAATCGGTTTTTACGCGCTCTCGGTCTTCCTTGGAGGCAAGACGGGTCAGCATTTTTTCCACCCCGCCCTCCTTGGCCCATTGAGGCAACAGTACGCTGATCAGAGTTGATCCGGCCGTGTAGGGATAGACGTCGCAGGTGACGTCCACGCCGCGCCCTCTGGCTTCTTCCATAAGCTTGAGGGTCTCTTCGGACAAGCCTTTGTAGTCGTTTACCACCTTGTGGTGGGATATATGGAGACGGCAGCCGCTTTGTTCCGCCGTGGCAATAGCCTCCTTCACTGCCTTCAGGAGGTCCGCCGACTCGCTCCTCATGTGGGTGGCGTAGATTCCGCCGTATGAGGCCGTCACTTTACAAAGCTCCACCAGCTCAGGGGTATCGGCAAAGCAGCCGGGTGGGTAGATAAGGCCCGTCGACATGCCTATGCAGCCGCTCTCCAATTCGCGGCGCAACAGTTTTTTCATTTGCTCCAGCTCGCCGTCGGTGGGTTTTCGGTCGTCAAATCCCATAACCGCAAGGCGTATTGTGCCGTGCCCCGTCATCATTGCGATATCTGTGGCGTGCCCGTTTTTGTCGATCTTGTCCATGAATTCGCCGCTGTCGGACCAATCGAAGTCCGACATGGCCTCTTTGGGGATGAACGGTTTCAGGTAATCCCGGAGCAGGTTCACCCTCTCGCGGTTCACCGGGGCGAGTGAGATACCGCATTGCCCGCCGATTTCAGTTGTGACGCCTTGAATGACCTTCGAGTCGCCGTCACTGACGACAGCTATGCAGTCAGCGTGGGAGTGAGGGTCCACGAAACCTGGAGACACAGCTCTGCCTTCGGCGTCGATCGTCAGCGAGGCCTCGGAAACGCTTACTTTGCCGATTTCCGCTATTCTCCCATCTTTGACGGCGACGTCGCCGTCACGCCACGGGCCTCCGCTTCCATCGTAGACGCGCGCATTCCTGATGGCCAGATCGTATGTCTTAGACATTTTCGCCGCTCCCATCATTCATGAGTTTTATGTGAACCGAACCAGACGCGCATGACGCCGTATGGGGTCTTTGGCGTAATGAGGCTGACCGCTACGGTGAACACGCCCGACACGACGAACGACACCGCTATGGCGTGCATTCCGAAGGTGATGTCGAAGGGCAGATATCTGCCGGCGGCAAGGATGTAGGTGACCACTCCGCCCAGCATCCCGGCAATGGCGCCGTATTCGTTGGCTTTCATCCAGTACACGCCCAGTATGAGCGGCCAGAAAAAGGTGGATGCCAGCCCTCCTATGGAGAATATAATCAATACCTGAAGGGCGTGAGGCGGTTGAATGGCCGCGACGAAGATGATCACGCACACCATGGCGGTCACAATCATGTTGATTTTCTTGAGTTTTGCCGCTTCCACCGTTGGATTGATCAATGTTTGGTAAAGATCTTTCATAATAGCGGCGCAGATGAGGATTATCATCGCGCCCACGGTGGATTGGATGGCCGCCGCCACGCCCGCTATCGTCACCCCCGCCAGCATGGGGGGAAGGACCGTCATGGTCATGATAGGGATAGCGTGATCGGTGACCTTGAGGGTGGGATAGACGGCGCGGGACAGGAATCCGACACCCATAAGCGAAAAGCTCCAAAATATTACGAAGACGGCTCCGATTATGATGGCTTTGTGCATCGCGCGGGTGTTCTTATAGGTCAAAGTTCCCATGGTGGAGTGAGGTATGCCGATCATCAGCAGGCCGAAGTTCATCCACATGGACACCTGAAAAGGAATAGAGTATTTCCACGGGTCCATCAGCGAAGGGTCTTCCTGAGCGATGCGTCTGAACGCTTCTTCGACGTTGCCTATGTGGTTTATGGAGCCCCAGGTAAGCGCAACCACAGCTAACGTCATTATCACCCCCTGTATTGCAACCGCCAGCGCTACGCCTTTGATTCCTCCGAATGTGGCGATGATCAGCACCACGGCGGCGAAGAGAGTCAGGCCCAGCGTGTAGTCGAGTCCCGTCATGGCCTCAAAAATACGGGCGCCGCCGACGAACTGCGCCACAACATAGCTGCCCATGAACCCCACGACGGACA
>WRKN01000243.1 GCA_009778055.1 Synergistaceae bacterium | reverse complement strand
CGGTTGTCGCCGTCAAACAGAAGAGCCGCGTTGATAAAGGATATCAGGAACGACTTGCCGGCTCCTCCCGCGAGAAGGTAGCGCACGAAACGGTCATTGAGCCTGTTGATGCGGTTGTCGCCCACGTTGATAATCTTGAAAGTTGCGTCGTCATACATGCTGTACTCACCCATTTTGCCGATATGCGCTCATTATACAGAGAAATTATCACAAACGGCACAGCGCTCACGCGCATGTTTGGCGCGCCCGGCCCAGCGTATGAACTGGATTTACGGATAGTGTAGCCCTGAACGCGGCGAAGGGCCGCGGAAAATGGCAATGTAAAGGCTGACGCAAGCCGTTAACTCCCCCGGCGGCGCCATATATTCTATCAAAGGTTTTCTCGTATCTTTTCTTCGGAAAGCCCGCTCGCCTTAACAACCCGTTCCATTTCCACACCGAGCTTCAGCAGGTTATGGGCCATTTCAAGCGCCATTTTGTGCTTACCTTGTTCCAAGCCTTGTTCCAAGCCTTGTTCCAAGCTGTCTCGAGCAGCTTTTTCTTTCTCCAGTTCGGCTTGTTCAGCTCTTTTTCTTTCCTGTTCAGCCTTTTTTCTTTCCTGTTCAGCTCTTATCCTTTCCTGTTCAGTTTTTTCTCTCTCCTGCGCCAACAATACTTCATACGTATGTTCGTCGCTGTAAGCATCCATCAAAAGTCGCTGGTGTCGAAAATAAAGCTCGAGCTCTTCCTCATCCGCCCAGAACGCCTGCTCCATATCCTTCGCCATCGACAGTACTCCATCTTCCGCCATTACCTTTTCCATCCGCTTACCCTCCTCATTGGAAAAATACAGAAGCCATCTCTCCAAACCCGTACTCGGGTGGTCGGCTCCAAGAAATCTCAAAAATTTCGGTATTTCCAGGTAGATGATCCACATGTCCTCGCACAGGCGGTTACCGCTCTTGTCGTTGCGGATGCTGTAGCTGTTGCGGTAGGCTTCCTCTTCTTCCAGCAGGTCGAACGCCAGGAGGCATATGGTGACCGTAGGCTTTATTTCCGCATAGGTTGTCTTACTGCCTTTCGCCAGTTTCAGCGAGTGGCGTTTGGACCAATACAGAGGCCCGCGCTTCCTGAAGTCGTGCCGGTTGATGATTTGCACCTCGACATCCACGGTCCGCCCGTCCGAGAGTTTCGCCGACGCGTCGAGGATGGAAATTTTTGTCTTCGAGTTTTCCCCATGAATTTCACCGGGGATGAGTTTCAGGTCGACAATCCGGTTGTCGCCGTCAAACAGAAGAGCCGCGTTGATAAAGGATATCAGGAACGACTTGCCGGCTCCTCCCGCGAGAAGGTAGCGCACGAAACGGTCATTGAGCCTGTTGATGCGGTTGTCGCCCACGTCGATAATCTTGAAGGTTACGTCGTCATACATGCTGTACTCACCCATTTTGCTGATATGCGCTCATTATACAGAGAAATTATCACAAACGGCACAGCGCTCACGCGCATGTTTGGCGTGCCCGGCGTGGAAAGGCGTACGTGTCCCCTTCCTGTCAATATAATACGCCGGCCCTAAATAATGTTAAAATTGGTACAAGCGTTAAAGAACTGGCAGTACAGCTTTTAGGACGGGACATAGTTGCTTTGGTAATCAGCTTTTCAACCCTGAAATGGTATAGGAGGTCATAAGCGCTAAAAAACGGAAAAAGCGGAAAAAGAAAAGTCATTCGCGGCAAGTAAAAATTGACAAAGAGGGAACCCCAGGATTTTGCGGCCTCTGGGGCAAATAAAAAAACGGAGGTATGGAAATGAAGGCATTGGTAAAGAAAGTAAGCGTGTTTTTGTTGTTGGCGGCAATGTTCGTTTTTGCGGGGAACGCGGAAGCCGGCGTGATTATGATCCACAACGCCACAGGTTTCACGCTCATGGAAATTTACATTTCGGACAGCGGGACGGACGATTGGGAAGAGGACATTTTAGGGCATGACGTTCTCGAGGACGGTGAGACGCTCCGATTGACGGTGAGCGGGACGTACAGCCGGTTCGATATGGCGGCTGTGGACGATGAAGGAGACGCCGTGGGCTGGTACGGACTCCCCGGCAACGTCACGCGAATCACCATCTACGGCGACGGGACGGCTGAATACCAGTAATACTTCTTCATGGAGGTTTTTTTCGCGCGCAGCCCCGGTACGAGCTGGGGCTGTGCGTGATGTAAAAAGAGGTGGTATGTGATGAAAAAAAGATTGTTGCTGTTGCTGATATTTTTATTGGCGCTTACCATTCGGGCGGACGCTCATGCCGCGCTTGCCGCCGAAAGCCCCGGGGGCGAATTTGAAGAGCGCCGCGGGGCTGTCGCCGAGATAATGGAAGCGGCCACGGTGTGGGTTGTGATCGATAATCCTGAAGACTACGGTTTCGGCAGCGGATTTATCGTCGGCGATGGGTATATCGTGACGAACGCGCACGTGACCGACCAAATTGCAAGAGGAGGGAGCATTTACGTCATGAATGAAAAAATCTCCCCGAGCCGGGCGAGAGTCGTCGGCTCTATCTACGAGGACGAAAGCAATACCGCAAACGTCAAGGACCTCGCCCTGCTGCGCTTCGATCCTCCCAGGGGAGTCGAGTTGCCGGTTCTCTCCTTCAATTTCGACGTAAAGCGGATGGATCGCGTAAGCGCGTGGGGCTATCCCGCTATGGCCACGCAGTTCGACATAAGCATGGAGCTTCTTCACAGAGGGGACATGAGCAGGCTCGAAGCGCCGCCCGTCATCTACACGGAAGGGGCGGTCAACGCCATCGTTCGCGGCAAACGCGGCAACTCCATCCTCCACTCGGCCTCGATCGCGGGAGGCAACAGCGGCGGGCCCCTTGTGAACGGCAGAGGCGAGGTCGTGGGAATCAACACCTGGGGTTACACGGAGGAGGACGAGGGCGCGTTTCTGAACGGCGCGCAGCTTGCCGCCGATATAGCGCGTTTCCTTGCCGATAACGGCGTAACCCCCCGCCTGGCCGCCGGACAGCAGATGACGGCGCGGGCTGGGCAGGAAGAATCCGCGTCCTCCCGTACCTTCGACAGGCCGCGGCCTGACCGGAATGCTGTAGAAGTGACCTGGGCGGGCTACTCCATGACGCTGCCGCGCGGCTGGAGCGTGGCCGAAGAAGAAGAAGACACGCTTATAGTCGG
>WRKN01000242.1 GCA_009778055.1 Synergistaceae bacterium | reverse complement strand
GATTCGGGTCATCGCTACTGTCGGCGTCGCTGACCCTGGCCTGTTTGTCCCTGCCACTCATGGTGACCGCGTCCGAGCAGGCATTCCGGGCAGTGCCGCGCGACTACCGCGACGCGTCCTACGCCCTCGGCGCAACGAAGTGGCAGACTATACGCAAGGTCGTGCTGCCGGCCGCCGCTCCCACCATAATTACCGGGGGCATACTATCCATCGGACGCGTGGCGGGGGAGACCGCCCCTATCATCTTCACCGGCGCGGCATTCTTCACGCCGGGACTGGCAAAAAGCCTTTTTGAAGAGGTAATGGCCTTGCCGTATCACGTCTACGTGCTGGCCACGGCCGGCACAAACATCGAAAAAACGCGTCATCTGCAATATGGCGCCATACTTGTACTGATGGCGCTGGTGCTGGGGATAAGCTCAATAGGCGTATTGATGAGAATCCGCCTCAACAGAGGCCAAAGAGGATAAGACGATGATTGACCCTCAAATGTTTTCCGACGAAAATCGCCAGGTGGAGACTAAAGACCTGAACCTGTACTACGGCAAAGACCACGTATTGAAATCCGTGAATTTCGACATTTTGAAAGGAAGCGTCGCGGCGTTCATAGGCCCGTCGGGCTGCGGTAAAAGCTCTTATCTCCGCTGTCTCAACCGGATGAACGATTTCATCCCCAACGCGCGGGTAGAAGGGCGTATAATGATAGAAGGATCTGACATCTACGCGGCCGGCGTTGACGTCATCGCGTTAAGGCGGAGGGTAGGAATGGTATTCCAGAAACCCAATCCTTTCCCCATGTCTATCTACGACAACGTCGCTTACGGACCCCGTCTTTTCGGCGTGAAAAACCGAGGCAAGCTGGACGAAACGGTTCGTTCGAGCCTTGAAGGGTCCGCGCTTTGGGACGAGGTCAAGGACAAGCTGAACTCACCCGGCACGGGACTTTCGGGCGGACAGCAGCAAAGGCTCTGTATCGCGCGCGCCATCGCGACCGAGCCGGAAATCCTCTTGATGGACGAGCCAACGAGCGCCCTTGACCCGCTCTCGACGGCGCGGATAGAGGAATTGATCCGCGAGCTCAAGTCGAAGTACACCGTGGCTATAGTGACGCACAACATGCAACAGGCTGCGCGCGTAAGCGACTACACCGCGTTTTTCCTGCTGGGCGAGCTTATCGAATACGATTCCACCACGAAAATTTTCACCACGCCCCAGGATAAGCGCACGGAAGACTATATTACCGGCCGTTTCGGATAAGCCGACAGGAGGTGAAAGGGAATGGCGATGATTAACACTCGTAAACAGCAGGATGCGGATCTGTCCGAAATCAGGCGTATGCTGCTCCGTCTAGGGAAAATGAGCGAAAACGCCGTGTCCCGAGCGGTGTGGGCCCTCGAAAAACGCGACATTCAGACGGCTCACTCGGTTATGGACGGCGACGACGTCCTGGACGAGCTTACAAACCGCATTGACGACAGTTGTATGAGCTTTGCCGCGCGTTACCAGCCTCTAGGGCAAGACCTCAGGGAAGTGACGTCAATGATGCACATGGCGATAGACCTGGAGCGCATCGGAGACTACGGCGTCAACATAGCGAGAGCGGCCGTTGAGCTGGAGGGCAAAGAGCTGATAAAGCCCTTGATAGACATTCCGCGCATGGCTGCCGTATTGTCGGAAATGCTGGACAAAATCCTTTCCATTTTTGACGTGGGCGACGCGGAGGGCACAAAGGCTGTTTTCATCATGGACGACCAAATTGACGAGTTGGAAAAACAGATAATACGCGAGCTCTTCACGTTGGTCATGGAACGGGTAGACCGCCTGGAACAGGCGTTCTTGCTCATGAACATCGCCCGTACTCTCGAGCGGGCCGGAGACCACGTCACCAACATAGCGGAGCGGGTGGTCTACATGTATACCGGCAAAACAGTCAAAGCCTCGGACTATAAGCCTCCGAGAAAACCGTCGGGAAAATCATGATTTACTCGCTTTTTAACTTAAAGACCTTGAAAAAAAAGGTCGTGGTGTTTTTTGTGATATCTTTAACCACGCTTTTGGCCTTTTGCCTGTTTTTTTTCTACAATGCGGCCAGGAACGAGATCGAAAAAGAAAATTTGACCCGTATGGGTTCATACTGCCGGTTCATGGAGCGCATACTTGTCAGGGACGGGCTTGACGGCTTGCTTGAGCGCCTTCCCGACATAACGGAGTTAACGGTAACCATTGTGAACGAGGATGGAACCGTGTTATACGATTCGTCGAACGCCGAGACGGAACGTATGGACAACCGTATCCTGCGCCCGGAAATAAAGGACGCCTCCAGGGACGGAACGGGAAACAGCATCCGCTACAGCAATACAAGGCGCGCTCACATGCTCTACTACGCGCTGAGGGCGGAATACGGGCAAGAACGGCATTTCCTGTTCATACGCACGGCTATGCCGCTTTCGTCCTTATCCGGCACATTCTCGGCGTTCGCCCGGTACGCGGTTCTCGCGGCGGCACTGATCGCCGCCGCTGGTTTTGCCTTCCGAATTTGGCTGACGAAACGGCTCTTCCGTCCCTTGGAGGAAATCGTCAGGCACACGGAGATGGTGGAAAACGGCAAGGCGCGTTTCCCAATTTTTGGAGACCGTGAGCTTCAGCGGTTGTCTGTAGCCCTCAACACCATGTCTGAGAACCTGAGGAAGGCAAAAGCCAACATTGATAAACGCCGCGACGAACTGGCGCAGATAGTGGAAGCCCTGCCCATAGGCGTGGCGGTAATCGGCGCCGACCGCAGGGTGCGGTATCTCAACGAAGTCACCAGGTATCTCTTCGGCGAAAAGGGAGACGTGGTGAAGGGCAGCCCGATCGAGCTTTTAATCCGTAGCGCCGAAATTTATGACATGCTGGACGCTGCGGAGGATACCTGCAAAACGGTCTTTCTGCCTCCCAACCCAGCGCGTTTTGACGAAAAGGGGACTATGGCGGAAGTATGCGCCGTCACCTTGGGTTCCGGGCGGATGATAACCCTCAGAAAAGTGGACTGCGGCGAGTGACTTGAAAATCTGTCATGTTTCCTGAAATGCCGCAAATCCTGGAAATTCAAATCCAGTCACGTTCAACGTGGCGAAATAATCGGCGGGCGTTTCCGCGCGGCGGATCAATTCAACCTCTCCGTTTGGCCTCAGCA
>WRKN01000241.1 GCA_009778055.1 Synergistaceae bacterium | reverse complement strand
GAGCTGGGAATGGAGTGCGTCTCCCTTCTTGGCAGCCAACTGGCCCCGGAAGACGTCATCGGCGTGCCGCAGATCGTGGACGGCTGCTCGAAATTTTTTCCGCCCGCGATGATCGTCCGGGAAAAACCATACGTGCTTTTTCTCGACGAGCTGAACGCCTGCTCGCAGGAGATTCAAAAGGCGTTTTACAGCCTCATCACCGACCTGCGCGTGGGGGAGTACTATCTTCCAAAGGGCTCCATCGTGGTCGGAGCGGGCAACCGCGCCCAGGACGCGGCCATAGTGAAACCCATGTCATCCGCGCTCATCAACCGCATGGTGCATGTCGAACTCTCCGTCTCGTCCGAGGATTGGTTGGCTTGGGCCTACGCAAACGGCATACATCCCTTCGTTACCGACTACGTCACCCAGCGGCCCGATCATCTGTGGTCCAAGCCTCCCAAAACGGAGGAGGCGTTTTCCACCCCTCGCTCATGGCACATGCTCTCCGACGCTCTGCGCGGGCACGGCGAAAAAATTTCCGACGCGGAAATAGAGATATTGACGGCGGGAACCCTGACTCCGGCCCACGCCGTCCAGTTCCGCGCGTTCGTCAGGCAGCTTCGGCACAAGTACGCGATTACGTCGATCATCGACGGAAAGGAACGCTGGCCCGACAAGCCGGAGGAGCGGGACATCCTGTATTTCCTGGCTCAGAGCTTCCGCGCGCACCTGCTCAAGAACCTGCCCGAGGAAAAAGAAAGCTGTGGGGCGAAAGACAAGGAGCTGCTCTTCGCCGCCAAAGCGCGCATCAAAGAGCTAGCCGCTGTCAGCTTCGAAATCGCCCAAATGGTGGTCGCAAACGAGGACGGAGAGACTTTGCCCGGCTATTTCATGGTGGAGATCGTCCGAGATCTGCCCAGGCTGGTGCAGAAAACACAGAAAAATGGCTGAGCGAAAGCAAAAAGATATCTGGCTTGAACACTTTCAGCCCGGATACGACCTGGTTTTGAAAAACCCTATTTTCGCGCCGCTGCTGCGACACGTTCATGTCAACACCAATGACGCCGCCATACGGGAAACGCAGGATTTCGCCCGGTGCGTCAGCAGCCGGACTATCCGCGTGAACCGGTCGAAGCGCCTGATGCCGGAGGAATGGGCCTACGTCCTGGCGCATTGCCTGATGCATTACGCCCTATGGCACTTCGAGGAAAAAGATGAAAAAAACTCCTACATCAGAGCGGACCCCGTCAAATGGAACGTAGCCTGCGACATGTACGTCACCCGCTTTCTCGGGGAGGTAAAACTCTTCACTCCTCCCGTGTTCGTGAACGCGGAGTTTCCCTTCCCGCCGCTCTCCGAAGAAGAGCTGTACCGCAGGCTGATGCCGCTGGAACTTGACGAAAGCCACAGGGGCTTTTCGACCGGCGCCGGATACACGGACATGGAGACGGTTTCTAAACGCGATTATTATTACGGGACGCGGAACCACAAACGGGATTTCGCGCGTATTTTCGAACAGGCGCTGACCGACGCGGTAAGCGCCGCCGTGAGCGTGGCGGCGGGCTATGCCGAGAGCATTGACGACACGTCGTTTAAAAAAATCAGCCCGGCCGAGAGGGCGCGCAGGTGGTTCGTCAACTGTTATCCGCTGCTCGGCGCGCTGGCCGCGTCCTTCAAAATCGTCGAGGACCCAGGCGTCTGCATGAGGGAGGAAATCGCCGTCGCCGCCGTCAGCGAGAGCCTTTCGACGATCTTCTTCAACCCCGGCAGGGGGCTTACGGAGGATGAGTATCGCTTCGTCATGGCCCACGAGCTTCTGCACGTGGGGCTGCGCCACCAAAGCCGCTGCCAGGGGCGCGACCCGTACCTGTGGAACGTGGCCTGCGACTACGTCATCAACGGATGGCTCGTGGAGATGGGCGTGGGGGCAATACCCAGCTTCGAGACCCTGTTCGACAACAGCTTCAAAGGCATGTCCGCCGAACAGGTCTACGACGTCATAGTCACAGACATACGAAGGTTCAGGAAGCTGGCCACGCTGCGCGGGGTTGGGCTGTCTGACATTCTTGGCGAGGGCGAGGTTCGCTTTTACAAAGCGCCGATCGACCTCGACGAGTTCTACCGCCGGGCTCTCAACGACGGTTTGGAATATCACAAAGCATCGCGGGGGCTTCTTCCCTCCGGGCTGGAGGAGGAGATTCGCGCCCTCTATCGCGCGCCCATCCCCTGGGACGTGGAGCTTGCCCGCTGGTTCGACCGGTTTTTCGCGCCGCTCGAAAAAAGGAGAACATACGCCCGCCTCAGCCGCAGACAGGCCAGTACTCCCGACATCGTGCGCCCGCGAACCGTGCCGGCCACGGATGCATTGGACGGACGCACCTTTGGAGTGGTGATCGACACCTCCGGCTCCATGGGCCGCTACATGCTGGCCGTGGCGCTGGGGGCGGTGGCCGGCTACGCCGACAGCCGCGACGTGCCCTACGCGCGCGTCGTCTTCTGCGACGCGGCGGCGTACGACGCGGGATACATGCCAACCGACGCCATCATGGGCGGCGTCCGGGTGAAGGGTAGGGGCGGCACGATATTGCAGCCTGGGATCGATTTCCTCGAACGCGCGGAGGATTTTCCGAAGGACGGCCCCATTTTGATCATCACGGACGCGGAGTGCGACAACTTCACTGTGAAGCGCGAACACGCCATAATGATCCCCAAAGGCAGACGCCTGCCCTTCCGGCCAAAAGGCGAAGTGTTCGCGTTCGAGTGACGATATTGAGGAGGCTCATTATGTCGGAAGAACTTCGGGACGTCCTGCGATCCGCCGGGACTTCAATAGAACGCAAGATATATTTTCTGGGGTGGCTGAACCGCAAGCTCGCCGCTTTGAACGTCAACGATTTTCCTGTGCTGGTGGGAGGATCGGCCGTTGCGTTTTACACCGCTGGGAACTACGCCACTCAGGATATCGACCTCTGTTACAGCTCTCCGCGCCTCGATTCGGTGCTTCTGCCGGCTGGATTTCATAAAGACGGCCGATACTGGATACACGAAGAGCTGGATATTCTTGTGGAATGCCCGGGCTCGGAACGGCCGAAGCGCGTTCTCGACGTGGAGCTGAAAAATGGGGATCACGTTTACGTCTCATCCATTGAAGACATGATTGTAGATCGGCTGTGCGCGTTCGTGTTTTGGGTCTCTCCCTCGTATGGGGAATGGGTGCGGCTGATGTTGGAATCAGACA
>WRKN01000240.1 GCA_009778055.1 Synergistaceae bacterium | reverse complement strand
CGCGGGCTGCGGCTTGCCGTCAACCAAAGCGGCGAGCGCATGGACGAAACCCTCCTCTCCCGTGAGGAAGTCCACAATATCAACGTGCTGACGGTTATCGCCAACGAAAGTTACGACAGCTTTGCAAAAGGGTTGCAAAGCGAGTTAGCCGATGCGGTCGCCGACCGTCCGCGCAAGGTTGAAGCGAAGCTGTTCACGGAAAAATTCGGCGAGGATACAGCTCTTGCCATTTACGAGAGTCTTATCGAGAACGGCTATGTGAAACGTGGTGAACTGACCGAGAAGTATTACGAGGATAAAAAGAACGGCGCGATAGCCGTACCTGAAGAAGCCTTCGGCCGCGCCGCTGATGTTGTCGCCGTGCTTGATTCTGTTTATGATCCAAATGCCAACAAACCGGAGAATGCCCGTAAAAACACCGTCGAAGTCACGCTTGACAAGGGCAAATTGGACAGCCGCGCCTTCCAGGAATTGTGGGCGCGCATCAATCACAAAAGTTACTATATCGTGGAATTCGACGAGAACGAACTGGTGGAAAAGGCCGTCAAGGAACTGAACGCCGGACTGCGTGTGTCAAAGATTTACTTCAAGGTCGAGACGGGCGAGCAGGCAAAGAATATTGATTCCAAGGAACAGCTTGAAGCCGGCGAAGCCTTTGTTCGTAAAAATACAGCGCGTGAGGAAGCCTCCCCTTATATGACCATGAAGGCAAGTTCCGCCGTCCGCTATGACCTTGTTGGGAGAATCGTGGCTGAAACCGGGTTGACACGAAAAGCTGTAACAAAGATTCTGGTAGGCCTCGAAAAAGTAATTTTTGACCAGTTCGGCGACAACCCCGAAGAGTACATTATCCGCGCTTCCAACATTATCAATGAGCAGAAGGCCACGGCAATTATTGAGCATATCACCTACGATAAACTGACCGCCGCTTTCGGTACGGAAATATTCACCGAACCCGACCTGAAAAAAGGAAGCCTCGGGGTGAACGCTATGGAGGCGAAGCGGCATCTGTATGACTATGTTATATACGATTCTGCCAATGAGCGTAACTTTGCCGCCGAACTGGAAGCGCACAGCCAAGAGGTGGAGGTCTATGTCAAGCTGCCGCGCGGGTTCTACATCAGCACTCCTGTTGGCAAATACAACCCCGACTGGGCGATAGCGTTTTACGAAGGCAAGGTGAAGCACATATATTTCGTCGCCGAAACGAAGGGCGATATGTCCTCTATGCAGCTCCGCAAAATAGAGGAAGCCAAAGCTCACTGCGCCCGCGAGCATTTCCGCGCTATCAGCGACGACAAAGTGATCTACCATGTAATTGACAGCTACGACAGGCTGTGGGAGCTGGTGCGGGGATAAAATACAGTTTGATGGCGAAACATAAACGGCGCCGAAGTTCGGGAAAATATATTGGGGAGGGACTTTTCGGTACATCTTGCAACACAATGTTTTATTCAACCAGCATCAGGAACAGGTCGTTGACGTTTGTGCCGGTGGGACCGGTTATGAAAAGGTCTCCGGCGGCCTTCAGGGCGTTATAGGAGTCGTTGCCGCTCAGCATGGCATGGGGATCCAATCCGGCGCTCAGAATTTTCCGGGCCGTTCCTCCGTCGACGACGCCGCCGGCGGCGTCTGTGGGGCCGTCGGTTCCGTCCGAGCCTATCGCCGCGAAAACGGCGTTCTCCAAGCCTTGAATACCCAGCGCGGCTGCGAGCGCCATTTCCTGACACCGTCCGCCCTTCCCTCCGCCTTTGATTTTAACTACCGGCTCTCCCCCGGCGATGAAAGCAACGGACGAGGCACGGTTTTTACGTGTGCGCGCGGCCTCGCACGCGCACGCGGCGAAAAACGCGCCTCCCTCCGACGCCTCGCAGTCCAGGGTGGTTGTCAGCAGCGTCACGGAAAATCCTTTTTCGGTCAGGAATTTTTGCGCGGCTTCGCACAAAACAACCCCGCTTCCAGTTATTCGCGTGACAACGTTGTCCAGTTTTTTGGGAGTCTCGTACACAGAAATTTTTTCCAATATATTTTGAGGAAGGTCAAGCCCATATTTGCGGACGACGGCAAGCGCGTCCCCGCATGTGCCGGAGTCCGGGAACGCCGGGCCGGACGCTATGCTGTCCGGTCTGTCCCCCGGCACGTCGGACAAAACAATGGAATACACCCGCGCTGGAGCGCAGAACTGCGCGAAACGCCCGCCCTTGACCGATGAAACACGTTTGCGCAGCGTGTTGATCTCGACGATGTTTGCCCCGCAGGCCAGCAATTGGGAGGTCATGCCGGCGATGTCCCCGAGGGAGATTCCGTCAGGCGGCAATTCAAAAAGGGCCGAACCGCCCCCTGATATCAGGAACAGCACAGTGTCTTTTTCCGTCAGGCCGTCTACCATGGAAACGGCCCGCCTGGCCGCGTCAATGTTGCGCTGTTCCGGCACGGGGTGGGCAGCCTCGAAAATTTCGAGCGTACCGATGGGACCCATGGAATACCCGTCCTTGGTTATGACGCAGCCCCTCACGATTTGCGAACCCAGGGACTCGTACGCGGCGCTTGCCATTCGCCAGGCGGCTTTGCCTATGGCTACCAAAACGATATCGCCCTCTATATTGCCCGCCAGAGCTTCTTTGACCGCCTGTTCCGGCAAAACCCTCTCTATCGCGTACTTAGCGGCTGAAACGGCGGTCTCGCGAATCGCCGCGTTATTCATGGGAAAGGGGCATGTCCTCGGGTAATTTCATATATTCTTCGTAAATCAGGTCTTTATCCGGCGCTTCGGCTTCCATAAGAAGCCCTATGACGGAGTCGCGCTTATTTCTCTGCGCGATACTCATAGCAGTCTCGCCCGAAGGCGACAGGGCGGCGGCATTCGCGCCCGCTTTCAGAAGCTCCGCGACCATGTCCGGTCTCCCCCGCGTGACGGCCGCGATAAGGGGGGTTACTCCTTCCCTGCCGGGCGCGTTCACGTCGGCGCCGGCGTTAAGCAGCTCCTTTGCCGCGTTTACATGGTTATAATTTACGGCGTACAGCAAAGGGGTGTATCCGTTTCCGTCGAGCGCGTTGACGTTGGGCGATAATTTCGCCAGCTCTTTGACTATAGGCGGCCTGTTGTGGACTACGGCGTAGACAAGGAGGGAGTCCCACTTGCCGGCGGTTTTGTAGCTGTCGATGTCACCGCGTCCGGTTTCGATAAACTCCCGAACGGCGTCCAACCGGCTGAGCGCGATG
>WRKN01000239.1 GCA_009778055.1 Synergistaceae bacterium | reverse complement strand
TCTCTCCCCCCTCATTTTCAAGCTCTTTCAATATGAAAATAATATCACAATGACACAGGCAAACATAGAAATTTTTATTTCGGCGGGAATACTCCGCGCTGAAAAGGATCAATAGCTGAAATCCAAATAAATTATAATATATTTGGATTTCATTCCTAAAATATTATGTTTTTGCCCTGAACAAAAAAGACGGCCCCTTAAACGGGGCCGCCTCGAAGCAATGACAAAATTGCTTCCTGCCGGTTTAGAGCACGCTTTCTTTCAACGCCTTGCCGGCTTTAAACACCGGCACCTTCTTTGCGGGGATGTGGATAATCCTGCTCGGATCCTGAGGAGCGTGACCGTCACGGGCGGCGCGCTCACGTACCTCGAACGAGCCGAAGCCTATGAGCTGCACCTTTTCGCCCTTGGCCAGCGCGTCGGTAATGGCATCAAGTACCGCCCCCACTGCAACCGCCGCGTCCTTCTTGGTTATCTCCGCAGATTCCGCAACCTTGTCAACCAGATCTGTCTTTGTCACTGCAAAAAACCTCCATCCAACAATATCGCTTGAACATACCACGTCCTAGTGGCTGTCATCTCCCCAAGCATAGCACATATTTTATTTTTTGTAACCATCAGGGTGGACTTTGTGCCAATCCCACGCGCTTCCCACTATGTTTTCCAGCTCGGGAAAACGCGGCGACCATCCCAGCGTCTCGCGCGCTTTTCCCGACGCGGAAACGAGAACCGAGGGGTCTCCCTCGCGCCGCGCCGCCTCCCTGACCGGAATATTGACGCCCGTCACCCTCTCCGCGGCCGCTATCACCTCCCGAATGGAAAACCCTTTTCCGTTTCCGAGGTTGATTTTCCGGCTCGCCCCGCCGCTCTTCAGGTAACGCAGGGCCTTTACGTGAGCGTCCGCCAGGTCGGCAACGTGTATGTAGTCTCTGACGCACGTCCCGTCCGGCGTGGGGTAGTCGCTGCCGTACACCTCCACGTACCGCCTTTTGCCCATGGGAACCTGAAGCACGAGCGGGATCAGGTGGCTTTCCGTTTTGTGAGCCTCCCCTCTGCCGGCGGCGGCCCCGGACGCGTTGAAATAGCGCAGGGCCACGTGGGTTATGCCGAAAGCCGAGTCCGCCCAGTCCAAAATCTGTTCGACGAAATATTTGGAGAGTCCGTAGGGGTTGATCGGTCTTTTGGGATGATCTTCGTCTATCGGCGTGTACTCGGGTTCGCCGTACACAGCCGCGGTAGACGAAAAGACCACATTTTTCACGCCCCCCGCCCGAAGCGCGGACAGCATACTCACCACCCTGCCCGTGTTGTTGTCGAAATAACGCAGAGGTTCCCCGACCGACTCCGAAACCGAAATATATCCCGCGAAGTGAACGACCTGGGTTATTTCGTGTTTCGCGATCACAGCGGCGAGAAGGGACTCGTCGCCCACGTCGCCTTCGTAAAACGGAACTTCCGGCGCAACCGCCCGGCGGTGTCCGTTGCTCAGGTCGTCCAGAACGGCCACAAGTTCGCCTTCCTCCCTTAGCGCCTCCACGGTAACGCTGCCGATATATCCTGCGCCTCCCGTCACCAGTATGCTCACAATACCATCCCCCTTGAAACCCCGTAATACAGTTTGAATTTGAAATATAAATTTAACACGGACTAGGGCAAACGGCAAAAGTCTCTGACGCCGTCCGCTCGGCCCCCTTGTTTTTATGCGCAAACGCCATATACTTGTATCATTAACAACATTGGAGGTGTTGACGATGGCCCAGTCCGTAGGCGCGAACATAAAGGCCGTGCGCCGCGCGTTGGGGTTAAAGCAGGAAGACTTGGCGGAAAAGCTGGGGCTGACGCAGGCGAACATCAGCCGGATCGAAGCCAGCGCCAAAGGGCCCAGCGCCGAGATGCTGATAGCCGTGGCGGGGGCGCTGGGCTGCGATGTCCGGGAACTCATGGGCGTGGAGGAAGGCCCGCGGCATGACCACCAGGCGCTGGACGAGGACGCGAAGACCTTCGTGCTGAACGTCATGAAGGGAGACCCTCAGTTCGGCATACACCTGCGCAGCTTCACAAGAAATTCCGCCAGCCTGACCGACGATGACTGGAAGTTCCTGGCGACAAACCTTAAACTTGCCCTGGGGTACTCCGCCGAAGCCATAGAGGCCAAACGCCTTAAAGGCAACTTCTGACGCCGCAAAACGCCATGTCGGAAGCCGCCGCCCAGGCCGCCAAAGCAGCAAAAGCAGCCAAAGAATTGTTGGACGCGACTCTGCCCCTCATGAAAGCCCCGCCGGTAAACCTCAGAATAATCTGCGACTGGCTCGAAATAGAGGTTTATATGAAGCCTTGCGACTCCTTCGGCGCGATCTTCTCGCGCTCCCCGCGCGACGGCAGGAAGGTTTTGTTAGCCAACGACAGGATGCCGCAGGGGCGCTTCCGCTTTTCCATCGCCCACGAGCTTGGGCACATTCTATTGAATCATGAGCCGCTGAAACACATCTACGAACAGCGCAAACCGGCCGTTGAGCGCCAGGCCGATTTTTTCGCCGCCGAGCTGCTGCTACCGGAGCATCTGTTGCGGCGCGACTGCGCCGGCTGCAGCGTGCCGGAGCTTGCCAGACTGTACAAAGTATCGCGCCAGTCGCTGGAACTGCGGCTGAACGGCTTGGGACTCGTTTTCGATGGAGGCAGCCATGAAAAAATACGATTTTGACAAAGTGATAAACAGGCGCGGCACGAACAGCGCAAAGTGGGACTGTGACGTCAGGGCGAAGGTCGGGAACGTGGATTACCCGGTGGGGGAGCTGCTGCCGCTGTGGGTGGCGGACATGGACTTCGAGTCCGCGCCGGAAATACGCGAAGCCCTGGCGGAGAGGGTCAGGCACGGCATTTTTGGATATTCCATTGTGCCGGATTCCTGTTACGACGCCATAATCCGCTGGGAAGAGAAGCGCCACGGGTGGAGAATGGAAAAGGAGTGGCTGGTGTTCGCTCCCGGCGCGGTGCACGCCGCGCACATGGCCATCCAGGCATATTGCCGGCCGGGAGACCGGGTCGTCATTCAGCGCCCGGTGTACTACCCCTTCTTCCGGGCCATCCTGAACAACGAAGCCCATATAGCCAACAACCCCCTGAGAGAGGTGTGTTCAGGCACGTACGAAATCGACTTCGATGACTTCGAGCGGCGGGGTCGCGAAGACCGGACGGGGCCCTTCATCCCGTGCCGCCCCCACAACCCCGGGGGGCGCGTCTGGAGGCCCCGCGCGCCTGGAC
>WRKN01000238.1 GCA_009778055.1 Synergistaceae bacterium | reverse complement strand
GAATTGAACGGGATTCATCTCCGGCCTGTCGCGCGGGCCGGCGGAAATAACGGGAGAACTCAGCGCAACGGGCGGATTGCCTCCGCCCGTTGCGCCGTGTTGTATATGGCGGGGAGTTTGTGCTCGAATCTATCCGACAAGAACCATTTGAAGCAGGAAGATGAGCGCCAATACCCACATGAACGAGCTGATCTCTTCAGTTTTGCCTGCCGCCGTCTTGACGGTTACGTAGCTGATAAAGCCGAATGCCAGCCCGTGGGAGATGGAGAAAAATAACGGCATTGTCACGATCGTTATCCCAAGAGGAATGAGGTCTTCGAGGTCATCGAGCTTCAGATTCCCAATCGGTTCCATCATCATGATCCCAACCGCGACTAACGCGGTGGCCGTGGCAAACCCCGGGATAGTCAGGAACACTGGAGCGATCAATAAACTGGCCAGGAAAAGCGCCGCCGTGGTTATTGCCGTGAGGCCGGTCCTGCCGCCCTCCTCCACGCCGGCCGCCGATTCGATGTACGTGGTTACGGTGGAGGTTCCAAGAACGGCGCCGACTACCGTGGCTATCGCGTCCGACAGCATTGCCTCGTCCACCTTCTCCAGATGGCCGTGCTCGTCCAGCAATTTGGCCTTGGATGCCACCCCGGCCAGGGTCCCAAGGGTGTCGAAGATGTCCACGAAAAAGAACGCGAAAGTGACGGTGAGGAAGGTAAGGAAACCGCTGAACGACACAAAGATTTCTCCAAAGCCTCCCAGAAAGATGCCGAAGGTCGGCGCCAAACTCGGCGGCGAGGAAACGAACGTGGCCGGGATAAGGTCATAGGCGCCCGCGGACGGATCGACCGCGTACCATCCAATCTGTTGAGCGAGGATGCCGATAAGCCAGGTCAAGACTATACCGATGAGAAGAGCCCCCCTCACTCTCTTGATGAGAAGAAATATGGTAATGATCACACCTGTCAACGCAACGGCGGGAGCGGCCTTTGTCAGGTCTCCCATCGCGACATACGTGGCGGGGTTGGAGACCACCACGCCGGCGTTCTTCAGCCCGATAAAAATGATGAATACCCCTATGCCTGCCCCGACCGCGTATTTCAGCGTCAATGGGACCGCGTTGAAAAGGGCTTTACGCGCTCCAGTCTTACTGAGGACTATAAACAATATCCCCTCGGTGAAAATTGCCGCCAGGGCCAACTGTGGGCTGAACCCCATTCCAATGACGACCGAGTACGCAAAGAACGCGTTCAGCCCCATCCCCGGCGCCATGGCAAACGGAAGGTTCGCCAGCACTCCCATCAGGATTGTGCCAATTGCGGCGGATAGAGCTGTGGCAACAAAGACGGCCCCCTGATCGAGGCCCGCCGCCGACAGGATATTCGCGTTCACCGCCAGAATATACGCCATGGTGGCAAAGGTCGTTATCCCCGCCAGAATTTCCGTCCGAACTGAAGTATTGTTCTTCTCGAGTCCAAAAGTACTGTCAAGCCAAGCGTGCATAAATCTTACCTCCTATAGTTTTATCCGGCTGATTGACGAGGCGCCGCCTCATCGATTGACACTATAATACCAGCAATGGATTGAATGCCCTCATAAAAAATTCTCGCCGGGTCGACCTCGGCCCCGGGTTGCAATTACTTTTCCAATTGCCCTTGACGCGTTTGCCACGTGTGTCGCATGGATGTTGCGAGAATCGCTTTGATACCTCCGGGCTGAAAAGAGTATAATACACAATCGAGGGTCATTATTTTAAGAGACGGGTACTTCTATCATGCACGAACTATCGCTTGCGGAAGCAATCAACAACACCATAAAAGAGTTGTGTGAGCGATCCGATTGGGTGCGCGTACGCCGGGTCGTGCTGAAAATCGGGAGTATGCGTCAGGTCGATCCCGAACTGCTTTCTTTCGCCTTCAACGCGGTGGGCGGAGGCACGGTTTCCGAGGGCGCCGAGCTGTCAATTCTCGAGGTGCCGGTGGTCTTCAAATGTCACACCTGCGGCAAGACCGTCAGTTGCGAAGGGACAGCGTTTTCATGTCCCGACTGCGCAAGCTCGAACGTGGAGCTACTCTCCGGCATGGAGCTGACGATAGAATCATTGGAGGTTGAAGGACGGCAGGTCTTATGACGAATAACGAGTAACAACCCATGATAGGCGTCTATCACCAGCCAAGCATGAAAATCGCCGACTTATTTTCGTACTAATAGAAAGGAACTGTAGTCAATGACTGAGATTATTACAATACAACAGGCGGTCATGGAGGAAGATGAAAAATACGCCCGTGGCGTCAGGCGCTCGATGAGCGAAAAAAAAATCTTGATGGTCAACGTCATAGGCTCTCCGGGCTGCGGCAAGACCACGCTGCTGGAGCAGACGGCGTCAAAGCCGGGCGAAGGCAACTCCCCCGGGTTTACCTTCGCGGTGATCGAGGGAGACCTGGAAACCTCCAGGGACGCCGAGCGCCTGGCGGCGGCAAAGATCGAAGCCATACAGATAAACACAAAAGGAGGCTGCCACCTGCAGGCCCACGTGATCGAACAGGGGCTTTTCTCGCTTGAATCGCGGCTCGGGCTTGATTCCTTGGACGTCCTGTTTATTGAAAACGTGGGGAATCTGGTGTGCCCGGCGGAGTTCGATCTGGGGGAAGATTTTAAAGTCGCCGTTTCCAGCGTCCCCGAGGGGGCGGACAAGCCGCTCAAATATCCCATGCTCTTCCACCAGGCGAAGGCGGTGCTCCTTACGAAAGTAGACCTGCTGCCACATGTGGAATTTGATAAAGAACTCTTCCTAAAGGATGTGAAATCCCTCAATCCACAAAGCCCTGTCATCGAACTCGACCTGACCTCCGGCGCGGGAATCGAAGATTGGATCTCCTTCCTGTACGCCCGTCTCGAAGAAAAACGCGCTCATGCCGGCTGACGACATTTTGGAGAAGCTGGCGCCGCGTCAGCGAGAGGCGGTAACCTACGTAGAGGGTCCACTTTTGGTGCTGGCCGGGGCGGGAAGCGGCAAAACGAGGGTTTTGACGCACAAGGTGGCGTGGCTGATCGCCGAGGGGCACGCGGCCCCCTGGCAGATCGTGGCGGTGACCTTCACGAACAAGGCGGCGGGCGAAATGCGCGAGCGTGTCTCCGCCCTGGTTCCCCACGGCGCCGACGACGTGCAGGTCAGCACGTTTCACTCATTCGGGCTGCGCTTTCTTTTCCGCAACAGGGAAGAAGCGGAGAAAATCAATATTCGACAAGGCTTCACGGTATTCGATCGAGCCGAC
>WRKN01000237.1 GCA_009778055.1 Synergistaceae bacterium | reverse complement strand
TACGCTGATGCTTCGCTGCCGCGAGGCGGGGGAAACATGCTTTTCTATGGGCCGCCAGGCACAGGCAAAACCGCTCTGGCAAAGTATATAGCCGGCGAGCTGGGGCGGGACTGCGTTGTGAAAAGGGCCAGCGATATTTGGGGCTGGAAATTGGGAGAATCGGAAAAAAACGTGGCCAATGCGTTCCGGGAAGCGGAAGCGACAGGAGCGATCCTCGTGATCGACGAGGCCGACACGTTCCTCCACTCCCGCGAAACTGCGCAATACCGTTGGGAGCTCTCCACAATCAACGAGTTTTTGACGTCTCTGGAAGAACACAAAGGTTTTTGCATCTGTACCACTAACATGATGAAACAAATGGACGACGCTGTAATGAGGCGGTTTTCCTTCAAAGTGCCTTTTACCTACGCCAAACCGGAACAGGTGATGGCGCTTTACTCCGCGCATCTCGCGACTCTCGTCGACGAAGACTTGCCGGACGCGCTGGAGCTGGAACTTCATGGCATGAGGCGGCTTGCGCCGGGGGATTTCCACACTGTAAAGTCACAATACTGGCTTTCCGAGCCCGGCGAGGTTTCGCACGAAGAATTGGTCCGCGCCCTGAAGCGTGAGCAGGATATTAAACTTGACCGCAAAGAACGGAAAAAAGCCGAGCCCGAAGAGGGATATACGCTGTCGGGAGTATGCCTCGACGGCTCAGTGGACGAACTGCTGGAAAAATGCCGCCGCGCCGACGCCGTATACGCTAATGCTTCGCTGCCGAAAAACGGGGGAAACATGCTTTTCTACGGGCCGTCCGGCACCGGCAAAACCGCCCTGGCGAAGTATATAGCCTTTGAACTGGGGCGGGACTGCGTCGTGAAAAGGGCCAGCGATATTTTGTCCAGTAAGGTAGGAGAGTCGGAAAAAATTGTGGCCGACGTGTTCCGGGAAGCGGAGGAAACAGGAGCGGTCCTGGTGATCGACGAAGCCGACACGTTCCTCTACTCCCGCGAAACTGCGCAACATCGTTGGGAATCTTCAATCGTCAACGAGTTTTTGACGTCTCTGGAAGAGTTCAAAGGGTTCTGCATCTGCACCACGAACATGATGGATCAACTGGACGCCGCGGTCATGAGGCGGTTTTCCTTCAAAGAGCGTTTTGTCTACGCTGGGACGGAACAGGTAATTGCGCTTTACTCCTCGCTTCTTGCGCCTCTCGCAGGCGGAGAACTGCCGCGCGATCTTGAGCGGGAACTGCGTGGCATGAAGCTGCTTGCGCCTGGAGATTTCCACGTGGTTAAGTCACTACACTGGCTTGCCGAGCCCGGTGAAATCTCGCACGAAGAACTGGTCCGCGGCTTGAAGCGTGAGCAGGAGATGAAACCTGACGGCAAGGAACGGCGCGTCGGCTTCTCATTATGATTCATTGGCGCATGGGCGTCTGGTAAGTTTTTGTAGAAAGGAGCGGGAAACATGTCCTTAGATGACTATATTATAACACTTGAAAAACAGCTGCCTGCTGCTATCAATCACGACAACGAAAAAGAAAACGGCGAAATTCCTTACGTGAGGCGCAAAGCGGCGGAATGGCTCTTGAAGCTTCTGGAATCCGACGTTTACACAGGTAATGCTTTTTTTGTATTCCTGAACTGGATTATTGGGGATCTGGGGCATGTGTTCAAAGGGATTGCCGCCCAGTTGCGTGAGAATGGCGACCCGGAATTCACCAAAGCTCTCGAAGCCTTGTCTGCTACTTTTCTTTGCACAAAATGCTCAAAAAACTATGACGATATTGCGGACGGTCACCCTCGGATAGCCGACGTCATCAGGAAATTCGCGGCGAGTGAGTGCAGCGCCATAGCCTCCTCCTCATCGCCTGATTCGCTTGACTACGCCCGCGCAAGAAACGCGCTCGGCAAATTCTTCGGCGTAAGCCGGGAAGGCGCGATATTGTGCGAGTTCGTCTACTTAAAATGGACTTGTTCCGTTTTGAAAAGTTATTTCGAGGATCATGTAGATATATGGGATTTTTCAAACAGGGGCACTCTCGCCCGCATGTTGAACATATCTTCGTCAGCCTTGCGGGAAAGTATTGAATATTTGACATCCTGCGGGCTTCTTGATGGAGAAACTGACGACGGCTTGTACCTTAAAAGAGGCGCAGAATCTCTTTGGGAGGAGACGAATTTACAGGATATGAGCAGCCTTTTCTGCAAGCCTCCCGTTGAACAGGCCCCTCCGTTCGATAGTTTTCTGGTTTACGGAGATACGGTGCGGCACGTCGAGGAACTTCTTTCAAAAAAAGACGACCCCGCAAAGGAAACCGCCCCCGTCCACATATTGCTCTACGGGCTTTCCGGCGCCGGTAAAACGACCTTTGCCCAAAGCCTCGCCAAGTCCCTCGGCGTAAAGGCGTGGACTGTACTCCACAACTGGAAGAATAATGACGGTTATCGCCGAAGAGGCCTGATCGCCTGCTTGAATATGGCTAAAGAACACCCCGGTTCCTTTGTGATCGTGGACGAGGCGGAGGAATTTCTGAGCAAGCGCTTAAGCAGATGGTCAATGTCTATCTGGAAAAAGCCGGGCAGCCGGGTGATATGGATACTAAACCAGACGGAGCCTATCCAGCCGGATATGAAACAACGCTTCTCCTTCAGCGTATACTTCGGAGCCCTGGGCAAACAGGAACAGCGAAGCCTCTGGAATCAAATCCTCGTGCAGCACGGGATGGAAAGCTGCCTTTCCGAAAGCCGTCTTGAGATGCTCGCGGAAAACTATCAGGCGCCTGCCGCCACCTTCGAGGAAGCCGTGCGTCAGGCAAAAGAAATGGCGTGCGGCGAAGACGGCAAAAACCGGATAGAAAGCAGAGAAAAATTCGGCGACGCGATCGAGCGTGTCCTCAAGGCTCATGTCGCGCTTTGCGGCAATGACGGGACGCCCACCCCCAGCTCCAATTTAAACGGCCGCCCGCCGCCGCCATCGGTACCGAGGCCGTCCTACTCCAAGCCCAACGATGACAAGATGTCCAGTACTACGGTCAAAGTAGAGCTCGAAGAGGGATACACACTTGAGGGAGTATGCCTTGACGGCTCGGTGGATGAGCTGCTGGACAAATGCAGGCGTGCAAACGCCAGGTACGTTGATGGTTCAATGCCGCGAAGCGGAGGAAACATGCTTTTCTACGGGGCGCCCGGTACCGGCAAAACCGCTCTGGCGAAGTACATAGCCAGCGAACTTGGTCGTGGATGCCTCGTGAAAAGGGGCAGCGATATTTTGACCAGTTATGTAGGAGA
>WRKN01000236.1 GCA_009778055.1 Synergistaceae bacterium | reverse complement strand
GTTCTGTGGGGGGGGGGGGGTGGCGGTGCGGGCGGGGGGGGGGGTGCTTTGTCCTGCCGTTGGCGCCCGTGTTGCGCTGGTGCATCTCCATCACGCGGGAGAACACGTTCCTGTCCCCATCCTCAGTGAAGGATTTGACCGTCTTGAGGCAAGGGAAGCTCTGGAACCCGAACTCCGAGCAGAAGCGGAAGTGGTAGTCGCGGTACGCCGAGAAGGGCTTGCCGCCGTGCCAGACTTCCCAGTAATGGACGTTGCCCCGGTTTTCGTCGTTGGGGTCGTCGAAATCGCCGCCGGAGGACGGGGACGCGGGCCAGTGGAACGTGTTGGGGTCGTGCTCCCGGAGCGTTTTCGGGATAATGTACCCGAAGATGCGGGTATAGTCCGCCCGCTGCTTGGGGGTTATCTCGAAGGAGTCGTCGCCATACTGCCACTCCAGCTCGTTGTTGCCGCACCAGAGGCCCAATGACGCATGGTGGCGTATGCGTTTGATGTTGTCAATAAATTCCGCACGGATATTTTCCTCAAATTCCGGCGTAAGCTCGTATATCCCACAGGCAAACATGAAGTCCTGCCAGACGACAAGCCCCAGCTCGTCGCAGATGTCGAAAAAGGCATCGCCGGGGTATATCCCGCCGCCCCAGACGCGGATGACGTTGAAATTGACCGCGGCGCAGTCTTCCAGAAGCGCCCGGATCCTTTCGGGGGTCACGCGGGAGAGTATGTTGTCATGAGGTATGTAGTCGGCGCCCATCGCGAAAATGGGCAAGCCGTTGACCGTAAGGGCGAAGGATTCGCCCCATTGGTCCTTTTCCCTCGTGAATGTTATAGTGCGGAGGCCGATGCGGCGCTCCCAAGCGTCGCCGGGCACTTCCGCCCTCACCGTGTACAGGGGCTGGGCGCCGTAGCCGTTCGGCCACCATAGCTCGGGGTCCTCTATGACGATCGGGCCGCCGCCGGAGTGAAGCGTCTCCCCGCTGGGCGACGTCACGGCGAAACTGACGGGGCATCCGCCCGTCGTCTCCGCCTTGAAACTGAGCTCCACCTTGCCGCCGTCGTGCCGCTGCGTGACGTAGACGCTTTCTATGCGCTGCCCGCCCACGCCCGCTATGTAGATGTCCCTCCACACGCCGGCGTCCTGGTGGCGCGGGCCCCAGTCCCAACCGAACATGCAGTGAGCCTTCCGCAACTGCGGGAAGCCCCGCATGGCGTCGCAGCTTCCGTCCGTAGGCACGGCGGCGTACCTCTCGGCGATGGCCTTGGTGGGGGAGCGGAAAGTGAGCTTCAGCAGGTTCCCCTTGGGGCGCAGGGATTTTGTGACATCGAATTCCCATGTCCTGTGCATGTTCTCGGCATGCCCAAGAAATTCCCCGTTGAGCTCGACGTCGCAAATGGTGTCGAGGCCCTCGCAGACAAGCAGGAACTGCCTGAACTCAGGCAATTCGACATCGAACGAATGCGTGAAAATAAAGTCATGTTCCATTATTTTGAGCGCGTCCAGCTCATTGTCCCGCCAGAAAGGGTCCGGCATCAAACCGTTTTCAAGGAGCGCCGAGTACACCGAACCCGGAACACGCGCCGCGATAGGCTGCCCCGAAGGCCTCCCGAAAGGGGGTCCCGAAGACTGCCCTGAAGGCTGCCCCGAAGCCCCTCTCCAGCCGGGGATGTCCAACCGCCACTCGCCGCAAAGATACTGTTTGACCATATCGAAAACCTCCGCTTTTTGCCATTGATTCTATGCGATTCCGCAGCAATTGTCAACGTTGAGGGGAGTACGAACAATCCGTCGGGTTCATATGTGCGGATTCGTAAAATCCATGAAGTATTACCTATTTTTCTGTTTTGCTCCCAAAAGTGCACGTTGCCAACGCGTAATTTCTCGGTTGAGGTTTCTGTATTTGTATATCTGCCAAAGGAGCGAAATAGCCCTATAATAAGCCCAAAAACTAGAATATCCATGCGCCTATCTCCCTAAAAATAGCCTATTTAACCCAATCGACAATGTTGAGACCCTCGATGTTCCCAAAATCCTTTGTGTTGTTTGTAACGAGCGTGCAGTCGTTTACCATGCAGAAAGCGGCAATCAGAATGTCAGCGTCTCCGACAGTGAAACCTAGCTTTTTTAATGCCGAATAAACATACGCTGCTTTATCAAGCATTTCATGTTCAACTCTACCGACGGATATCTTTCGGCAGAAATTGTCAAATGCTACAGATTGTACAGGCTTATCCTCCGATAGCAAGCCCCGGTGTACTTCATAATAGGCTATTGGAGGGATGATTAGCCTGTCTCCCTTTGCTAAAACTTGACGTACACGCGAAACTACTATGGGGTTCTTTCTGAGTATGTGAGAAATGATATTTGTATCTAAAGCGAATGTTATCATAACTCCACCTCGCGATAGAGGTCCGCTCGTTCAAACTCAGGAACTTCTTCGTCGCTTGCATGTATCGCCGCCACAAGTTCATCAAAGGCGGCTAACTGATGGTTTTCTTCATCAATAGCAGCGTCAATCATTGCGTTTATTTCGTCAAATTCTTTAAGCCTTCGGCTAACGTTATCTGAAACAACTTCATTCTTTGGCGGTTCATCAAGAATGGTAACAATGGCGCGTTTGTGCAACGGTATTCTCATCACACCCGATGAAACAAATTTGTCTTGTTCAACAAAATATCCTTGATATGTCTGCATAGTCCAGTATCTCCTTTCATGCCTATCCCACCAAAATCATGTACAGGCTTATTACATTTGAGCATAATAAGCATTTTGAAAACAGTCTAGCACTAGCAGACGCTCCTGTCAATTAAAACGCCCTGAAAATGAAAAGCCCCAACGGGCGGTATTTAGGTAACTGCTGATTAAATCTCCTTATCATCTTTGCACCGCCTCTCTATACCCTAAACATGTTGGTCGCGCCACGTCCCCGGCGGGCGGACGAGCGCGGCACGCACCTACCTGATCAAATCGATGTAATCGAACGAAGTTGTTGCTGTCAGAAGCCCGTCGGTGCCGACAGACGCCCCCTCGTGACGGTACATGAGAAGGCCTCCCGGGATATCCCCTGCCCGTATATGGTAGTCTGACATATATAGGTCAAATGTCAGTTCGCCGTCCTTGATCTCAAATTCGGATAAGTAATACGACCCCGATTTCCCTCCGACCGTGTATACTGCGACATGGCCGGCCTGTTCCGCTGTAAAGCTGCCCTTTACCGCATAGGTCTCGGTGACGCTGCCGCTCCCCTCCTCTTTTGAGCCAATGAGCCGTGCTTCCGATAAAAACGGTTTTTTGTTCGACACGGCGCGGACGGGCA
>WRKN01000235.1 GCA_009778055.1 Synergistaceae bacterium | reverse complement strand
TGCTCGCCCGCTGGCGTTATCCTATGGAAACCCCGCGCGCCGCGCAAAAAGAGCAGCGAGTCGTGTTGGAGCTGAAGGTGATCCGAGCGAAGAGAACGAAGGCGGAGGCGAAAAAAATTCTGTCCGATGGCCTGGAGCAGACGGCGCGCTATGCCGAAACGAATGACGCGACGGAGGCTCACTTGATCGTATGCGACGAGCGTGCGGGGCGAAAATGGGGCGAGAAGATCTACGAGCGCTCCGAACGCAGCGGGAGCTGGGAGATTAAGGTTTGGGGAGTATAAGTTCCTTCACCAGATCATTGATGATACAATAGCTCTTTGAGAAATCCCGAATTTTAGGGAGGTTTGTAATTTTGTTTATTCGTACCAGAGCCATACTTGTGATTGTTCTAACCACCTCGATAATCATTTTGTTCAGTGTTTTCGCCGGAATCGCCACAACAAAAAGGGGTATCGACATATCCCAGGAAGCGGATTTGATGCTTATATCCGATATCGCGGATCATTTTATCAGCGGCGAGATAGAAAATTTAAAATTAAAGGCCGCCGAAGCGGCGCAAAGTTTAGCCGTGGCGGATAAAGCGGAATGGCCGGACATTTTGGCAAACACAGAAGCCTATGATTTCATAGGGATGGCGGTTATGAACCCCGGCGGAGAGCTCGCCGCTTCGGCGGGCGAAGCGCCGGCACGTGCGGAAATCAAGAACGACCGGTATGTCAGTCAAGCGTTCCATGGGAAAAAAGCGTTTTCGTCCACGATTCCGACCGAAAGTCACGGGGTTGTTTTTTATCTTGCGGTCCCCATCCCCGGCACATACGACAACATATTGGTACTTACGCTCCCTGGAACGTATTTATCAAAACTACTTTCCTCTTTTGTCATCTGGCGGACAGGCCATATTTTTATGGACGACGCCCAAGGGCGCCTCATCTCCAATCCACGCGCCCAATGGGTGGAGGACAGGGCTGACTTTATGGATAGGGCGGAAATCGATCCATCATACGAAAAATTAGTGAGCGACTTCAGGCAGGGATTGAATAGTGAAGCGAGGATAATACGTTATTCCATCTCCGGTGTACCGAGGCTATGCGCTTACCGGCCTGTCAGCGGTTCGGAAGAAGGCTGGCTTTTAGGCGTTGTCGCGCCGCTTCCGGAAAGTCCCTTCGGGGATATCAACGGAGGGTTGATCGTAGTCGGGCTGGTCGGCTTTGTTCTCTGTGTGATTGCCGCGATTATAGCTTCCGGCTTTATTAAGAAGCCCTTCGACCAGATAACGGCGTTAAAAGAGTCCGCGCAGGTGGCATCCCGCACCAAGAGCAGCTTTCTGGCCAGTATGAGCCATGAAATACGCACCCCAATGAACGCCGTCATAGGTATGTTGGAGCTGCTGACCCATGAGTCCCTTAACGAGCGTCAGATGAGCTACGTCAAGGACATCAACCATTCCGCGACCTCCCTGCTGTCCATCATCAACGACATACTGGATATGTCGAAGATAGAGTCCGGAAAGATGGAGCTTATACCCGTCGATTATGATTTCTTTGTGTTTCTGGACAACATGCACTCCATGTTTACCTATGTGGCGCAGGAGAAAGGGCTGGAGTTCAAGCTTGAAACAGACGCCTGCGCGCCCCACTACCTGTTCGGCGACGATATACGGTTAAGGCAGGTCATCGTCAACATCTGCGGAAACGCCGTAAAATTCACCGAAAAGGGATATGTCCGGCTCAAGGTCATCAACGCGGGCGATACCCTGATTTTTGAGATTTCAGACACAGGCAGGGGCATCAGGCGGGAAGACATTGGGAAGCTTTTCAGCGCCTTTCAACAGACCGACGCGGAAAAAAACCGAGCAATTGCCGGCACCGGCCTTGGGCTGGCGATCTGCAAATCCTTTGTCGAGATGATGGGCGGCGCCATTGCGGTTGAGAGCGAATACGGGGAAGGAACCACTTTTACCGTGACAGTCCCGCTGGTAATGGGGGACGGTGATAAAATTAAAGCGGCGGCCCCAAAAGGGAAAAAACTGTTTGCGCCGAAGGCCAAGGTATTGGTTGTCGACGACAACGAGTTCAACCTGAAAGTCGCGGTAGGTTTGCTCAATCTGTCGAAAATTAACGTAAAAACCGCGCTCTCCGGCGCACTGGCTCTTGAAATGGTTCAGCAAACCGATTTTGACATTGTTTTTATGGACCACATGATGCCGGAAATGGACGGCGTGGAGACAACGGCGGCCATCCGGGCTCTCGGTGGAAAATTTAAGCAGACCTGCATCGTCGCCCTGACCGCCAACGCGGTTCAAGGCGCGAGAGAGTTCTTTCTCTCCAACGGTTTCAACGATTTTATATCCAAACCAATCGACGTCCGGGAGCTGGTATCCATCTTGAAGAAATGGCTGCCGGAGGATATGCTGGAAGAGGCAACGGAAGCCTCCGATGAACCGGGCGGCGGGGACGGAGAGCCAAGTTTCTTGGATATTCTGGGCGGAATTGAAGAAATCAACGTAAAAGTAGGCTTGAACGGCGCGGCCGGGGTAGAAAGCCTGTATTATGAAACAGTCGAGTTGTGCTGTAAACGGCTTCCCGCAGAATGCGTCCAAATGTCTTCGTCTCTGGCGGTTGGAGACGTAGGCCTCTTCGCCATCTCGGTGCACGCCATGAAGTCCATCCTCGCCACCATTGGCGCGATAGGCCTGTCCGACAAGGCGCTCGCTCTGGAAACGGCGGCAAAAGGGGACGACGTCGCAACCTGCGAGAAGCTTTTCCCGGATTTCCATGCCGGCCTCCTGGCGCTGCACAAACAACTGCTTGCGGCATTCCCCGCGAAGACGGCCTCGTCAAAAACGTCCGAAAGGGCGCCGGGCGATGCCGCAATCCTGCGGGAAGGCGTCGAAAAGGCGCTCTGTGCCGCCCAGGGGTATGACAATGACGCGGGCGTTGCCGCCATAGAACCTCTACTGGCCTTTGACTTCGGCGAAGAAACCAACGCCCTGCTGGAAGCGGCCGCGCATGAGTTCGGAGAATTCGACTGCGAAAAGGCCGGGGAAACTTTGGGTAAAGTGAAGAAAACACAATCCTAAAATTTAAGTCGGTTTTGAGTTTGATTTCTCTCGGACTGCTTATGCTGGTTTTATTTTCGACGGGCGTGAATTACTTGGGTCTTTTTTGTGTTGCGCTGTATGCCTTTTATTTTGTTTTGCAGAAATAAGCGCCTCTTTATGGGCGCTTATTTCTGCGCCCAAAAGACAAAAGCCTCCAACCCCTCCTCCACTCGCGTCTGTCTGTTGAAGGCTCTAAATGGAATGTACAGACGGCTGCTGGAGAAATTCCCGATAATGAAACCGAAACTGTATGTGAATATCTGGCAGAAGCCGTGAA
>WRKN01000234.1 GCA_009778055.1 Synergistaceae bacterium | reverse complement strand
GAGTAGACCCAGAGCATCATGGCCGCGCTTTTGTCCATCCAGTTGTCCACATGCTGAGTAAGAATTCCGAAAAGTACCACCAGAAGAAGCAGCATGTAAAAATTTATGGGGAATGAGTACACAAGCAGGTTTGACAAAAAAGGAAATACTATCCATGTTATCCATATCCCGACCGAGGACACCAGAAGCCTGACAGCGATTTCAGCCCTGCCGAAGTAGCGGCTTATTCCATTACCGACCGCAATCCACGCCAAAAACAGAAGGAGCACCTGCAAACCATGTATTAAAACAACAAAGGCAGCGCCTAAAAGCGTGGGGCTGAAACCATGCCTTTCCAGGCGTACGGCTAGATTCTCTATGAATATGTTGCCGTATTACAGAGCGAATACTCCGCTAAACATCAAAACCAGCCCCCCGACCATGCTTTTGAATGCTCCACGTTCTTCTAAGGGAAGCAGCTTTTGATTTTTCCACATCTCCGTCGCCATCACCTGAATCCGCCGCTGTATAATAAAAAACGTATTAGCGCCTATCCGCCTTGTTAAATTTACTGAGGTATGTTCAAGTATAGAATATTTTGGGAGAAAAGTAAGGGGTTTATACTATGAATGAATTACTTGATAATCCAGACGCTCTTTCCATGTCGTATGAAGAATGGCGCTCATGGGTGACGGATGTTTTAAAGGAGCCGCGTTTCAGGGCCGATCAGATTTGCCGGTGGATCTACGACAAAAAGGTTTTTGACTGCCATTCCATGACGAACCTGTCGAAAGAGCTGAGGGACCGGTTCGCTTACGAGTCGCCGGTGAGGGTCCCCATTCAGATAAAAGAGTCGAAGTCCAAAGACGGCACGCGCAAATTTTTATGGCAGATGGAGGACGGCTGCCGCGTGGAGTCCGTTCTTTTGGATCACGCCGCGCACACGACGGCCTGCGTCTCCAGCCAGGCAGGGTGTCCGCTGGGATGCGTATTTTGCGCCACAGGGCGAGCCGGTTACTCGCGCGACCTGACCGCCGGAGAAATAATAGGCCAATTCCTGGTCATGGAACAGCGTCTGGGGAGAAACATAAACAACGTTGTCTTCATGGGCATGGGAGAACCGTTGTTGAACGCCGTCAGTGTATTCAAAAGCGTAAGGGCGCTGAACCACCCAAAGATGCGCGGCCTGGGAGGGCGTCACATCACGCTGTCCACTTCAGGCGTGCCCCAGGGTATCCGCGACCTTGCGGATTTCGAGGTTCCGGCTCGCCTGTCCGTTTCCCTGCACGCCCCCAACGACGCCCTGCGCGGCAAGCTCATGCCGATAAACAAACGTTATCCGCTCTCGGCGCTTGTGGAAGCCATGCGCTATTACAAAAAACGCTCCGGCGAGCGCGTCACAATAGAGTACGTGCTCATAGAAGGCGTCAACGACGACCCGTCGCTGGCGTTTGAGATGGCCGCGCTTCTGGACGGCCTGGGCGTATACGTCAACGTCATACCGTACAACCCGATAGCGGACGGCGATGGAGCCAAACCGATGAGGCGTCCGTCCGAAAGCAGGATCAAGGCCTTTTGCGCCGCCCTGACGGAACTCTCCATAGAACATGAAGTCCGCCGCGAAAAAGGAACGGACATCATGGCCGCCTGCGGCCAGCTTGCCGCTAGGGCCTGAACGCATATACAAATTGTTACCTTGAATTTTAACCCCAGTTTAACTTTTCCTCTCACGAAGTTTAGAAAATCCGGTTAATATAGCCGTGCTTCAAATACGTCTTATGAGAAAAATGAGAAAATCGGATGAAAAGGAGAGATAATTGATTATGGAAAAAATGAAAAAAATAAAATCCCTGTTCTGGATTATGGTGGTTGCCGCCGCCTGCTATGCGGGATACCGGTTTTTCGGCCCGGACGAGGTTGTCTACGTCTACAGGACGCAGCCCGTGACGCGGGGTTCCATCACGTCGTCCGTCAACGCCGCGGGCAAGGTCAACGCCGTGGAGATGGTGGACGTCGGCACGCAGGTCTCAGGGACGATAAAGGAACTGCACGCGGACTACAACAGCCCTGTCAGAAAAGGGCAGCTTCTCGCGCTGCTCGACCCGGACGTTCTCCAGTCGAGGGTCGAGGAAAGCAAGGCGGGGCTGGCCGTCGCGCGGGCCTCGGCGGCCAAGGCGCAGGCCGAGGTGACAAGGGCGCAGCGCGACAACGCGCGCAACAAGGATTTATGGGAACGCAAACTGATAGCCCGTATCGAAATGGAAAACGCGGAAACACAATTACTCGTCGCTAGAGCGGCCCTGGCCGAGACCAACTCAAGGGTGCTCCAGGCTCAGGAATCGCTCAGGCAGGCCGAGACGAACCTTCAATATACCAAGATTATATCCCCCGTTGACGGGGTGGTGATATCGCGTCAGGTGGACGTGGGGCAGACCGTGGCGGCAAGCCTCCAGACGCCGACGCTGTTCGCGATAGCGAAAGACCTGACCCAGATGCAGGTGGAGGCAAACATAGACGAGGTGGATATCGGGCGCGTCAGGGAAGGGCAGAGGGCCGTATGCAGGTTCGACTCGTGGCCGGGAGACTCCTTTGAAGCGGTCGTCTCCCAGAAACGCCTCAACCCCGAGACCATCTCGAACGTGGTGACTTACGTGGTCGTCCTGAGGGTGAACAACGACGAGAATAAGCTGATGCCCGGCATGACGGCCAACGTATCCATCGAGACTGAGCGGCGGGACGACGTTCTGAAAATACCGGCCGCCGCGCTGAGGTTCACACCGCCCGCCGACGCCATTGCCGAACTCGGGCAGACGCGGGGCGGAAACGCCAACGCCAACAGGCCGACCGCGGCCGGGCTGATTCCCATTCCCCAGAGGCGCTTCGGGCAGGGGGGAGGCTCCAACGGAGACAGGGACGACGCCAGAACCGTATGGCTGACCGAAGGCGGGCGGCTCGTCGGAAGTTTGCTGATAGACGAAATGGGAATCAGCGACAGGACGTGGATAGAGCTTCGCGGAGACGCGCTGTCGCAAATCACCGAAGGGCAGGAGCTTGCGGTGGCCTTCACCAGGGAAACCGCCAAAACAGCCGGCGCGGGAACGGGCGCGGCGGCGGCTGGAGGCAGGCGATGAGCCTGATTGACGTCAGAGACCTCGTTAAAATATACCGCTCGGGCGAAACGGAGCTGAGGGCGCTGGATGGGGTGTCCTTTTCCATCGGGCGGGGCGAGTTCGTGGCGATAATGGGGCCTTCCGGCTCGGGCAAGTCCACGGCCATGAACATGCTGGGCTGCCTTGACTCCCCCACCGACGGCGTCTACATGCTGGACGGCAGGGACGTGTCGAAACTTTCCAGCGACGAGCTGGCCTACGTCCGCAACATCAGCCTGGGGTTCGTCTTCCAGGGGTTCAACCTTCTGCCGAGGCTGAACGCGCTCGACAATGTGGCCCTGCCCCTCGTC
>WRKN01000233.1 GCA_009778055.1 Synergistaceae bacterium | reverse complement strand
TCCTGATACAAACCCTGGATATCAAAGGCGTTTTCGGAGGCGACGACGCGTATATACTCCCATTTTTCTTCGAGAAGCAGGCCTTCTTCGCTGAAAGTGCGGGTTTCTCCGGGTTTTACCTCCGACGATCTCAGGTTGGAGTATGGCAGGAAGGGAAGAATAGACGCGTCCGGCGTCGCGTTGATGGCGTAAATATGGAAAGGCCGCGAAGAGTAGTTGGCGGCCCGGATCTCCAAGAGCCTTTCCCCGGGCGCGAGTTTCACGTCGCCGTCTTCATCGGCTGATACTGTTACCGCCAGTTTCCATCTTTGGCCGCCGATGCTTTTACGTTCCCATTCAGGCAATGTCAACCATTCTTCCTCAGATACTTCCGCGAAAATTCTGTATTCCACCAAAAGATCGAATTGGCGGAACGGAGCGGAGGGCATGTCCTGCAAAGCCCGCAGCGCCGCCAGGCGGGCCAGATTACCTCGCAGAACATCGAGGCTTCCATTCTCGATACTGTCATCGTCCAACGGGATTTTCAGGCTTTCCTGCCGGTTGAAAAGGGAGGCATCCCTGGGATCCATCACCCACACTTGCGGCGCTGCCTCGGCGGCGGGGCGTATGACCTGAAGATGCACCCGGCTGTCGGAGGAAGACGCAACCAGATTGAAGTCGGGAAGAGCGCCGTCCTCGAAAAGGGCCGTCAGCTTCGGCAAAAGGAATTCGTCCGAGCGGCCGGACTGGACGGAGACGCTTATGAGCGGCGCTTGAAGTTCCAATGGGGCCGGTTTTGCGGGAAACAAGCTCAGGTATCCGGCGATAAATATCGCCGCGATAACCGCCGCAGCCATGGCAAATTTAAGAAGAAGCGATTTTTTCTTGTCTTTTTTCAAGCGCGACGTCAATTTTTCACGCCACCCGCCGTCGGACTCCCCTGCCCGCGCGATGCCGTTGTTTTCGAGAGCGCCGAGTATCCGCGAGACAATTTCCGCAGGGTTCTTCTCGTCCGTGATGCCCTGCGTTGCGCTCAGCATGAGAGCCAGCCCCGGCGGCAGCGCGTTCATGCCGTCCAGGTAAACGGGAATGATTATTTTTTTCGGGATCGTCAGCGCGTATTCTATTTCGCGGCGGACAAAATCGGATTCCATGGCATTTTTCGAAATGAACGCGAGGAACACGGCGCAGAGCTGGATCGCCTTCGCGATTTCCTCCGTCCATGACGCGCTGACTTTAATGCCTCCGTCATACCAAATCTTGAAGCCGTTCGCGCTGACGCCGTCTATGACGGGGAACACCAGCCGCGCGTCTTTATGGGCGTAGCTTACGAATATAAACGGTGATTTACCGTCCAGCTCACACGGAATCGTGTCGCAGGCGGTTATGTTTTTTGCCATTGCATTATCTCACCCTGATGACGCACACGTCGTCGTACCCTGTCGTCTCTTTTACGGCGCCCGGAAGTTCGGATGCCGGACGCCGCCGCCACGCTGTTATTCCCCGTGATTCGGGGCAAGTTTCACCACCCAAGCATCCCCTTCGCCGTTGTTTCCCGAAACGTCGCCGTCGTTGGATTGGGTGTATCCCGCGACGATAAATCCACCGTCGCTCGTCTGCCGGATGGAGAATGCTTCATCCCACTGAGAACCGCCGATGCACTTCTGCCACTCGATTTCTCCGGCAGAGCCAAGCTTCACCACCCAAGCATCCCGGCTGCCGTTGTTTCCCGAAACGTCGCCGTCGTTGGATCGGGTGCTCCCCGCGAAGATATATCCGCCGTCGCCCGTCTGCTGGACGTAGTACGCGTGATCCTCCTCAGAGCCGCCGATGCACCTTTGCCACTCAATACCTCCTGCGGAGTCAAGCTTCACCACCCAAGCATCCCAGCCGCCGTTGTTTCCCGAAACGTCGCCGTCGTTGGATTCGGTGAACCCCGCGACAATATATCCATCATCGCTCGTCTGCTGGACGTAGTACGCGTGATCCTCCTTATAGCCGCCGATGCACCTTTGCCACTCGATACCTCCTGTGGAGTCAAGCTTAACTACCCAGGCATCCAGGTTGCCGTTGTTTCCCGAAACGTCGCCGTCGTTTGAATAAGTGGCCCCCGCGACGATAAATCCACCGTCGCTCGTCTGCTGGACGGAGCTCGCACCATCAGAACCGGAACCGCCGAGGCACCTTTGCCACTCGATGCCTCCTGCGGAGTCAAGCTTCACCACCCAAGCATCTTCTCCGCCGTTGTTTCCCGAAACGTCGCCGTCGTTGGAATTGGTGAACCCCGCGACGATGTATCCTCCGTCGCTCGTCTGTTGGATGGAGTACGCGATTTCATCACGGGAACCACCGAGGCACCTCTGCCACTCGATTTCTCCTGCGGAGTCGAGCTTCACCACCCAAGCATCCCACAAGCCGCCGTTGTTTCCCGAAACGTCGCCGTCGTTGGAATTAGTGTATCCCGCGACGATAAATCCACCGTCGTTCGTCTGCTGGATGGATTGCGCTCTATCATAGCCGGAACCGCCGAGGGTCTTCTGCCACTCGATGTCCGGCGCGGCTGCGCCTGAGGATGCCGCGAACAGCAAAAGAAAGCATACGGCTAACCATACTTTCAATTTCATAACCATTTCTCCTTTCAGCCTTAAAAATATTTTTTAAATATGTGCGCGTATCGCATTCGGCATATCCCGTTTTTGCCTGTGTACGCCCCGTAATACTAACATCCCGGAATACCGCCGTAAAGAGGGAAGTTAAAACGCGGTTGTCGGAGCGTTTGGCTGAGAAGAAATATATTTTGTGATGTCCCTTAAGTTGTTCTCCGCAGGCTCGGTTATGTTTATTTCATAGATATCCATCCGCAATTTCCCGTTCGACATCGCTAAAAACGTCCTCATATGGCCGCTTGCGCCCCGTTTTTGCCGCAGTCCGGCCCTCGTCGAGCAGACGATAGAGATCAAGTTTCCCGTTGAGTATTTCAAATGTTTCCATACTCATAATAACCAAATCATCTTGTCCGTTCTTAGTAATAAACACGGGTTCGCGGCTTTCGCGGCAGAAAGAAGAAATCTCATTGTATTTGTTCCGAAGATCTGTGCTTGACTGAATACGCGGCATATTACAGCCCTCCTTACAACGAATAAAGATATAACACACTTATTTCTTTAAGAATTGCATGAAAAATTTTCGCTTCTCCCGGCAAATTGGACAAAATACCCTTGTATAAAGTATGCGAGACAAAACAATGTAACTACAAATCAAAACGCTAATCGAAAAGGCGTACTTCTATAGAGGCGTTGTCCAAAAGAAGCGTAAAAGCTTGACAGGACTCACCAGACGCATTTCACATCATACCTGCGGATGCTCTCGTCTGAGGTCACTATCGACATATCTTCGCACATGGCTGTCGCGATGATTATACGATCAAATGGGTCACGGTGAATATACGGCAGTTCCTCAACTGTTTCAACGTATTGGGGCAATACTGTTATAAGTTCTATCGGGTATTCCATGACGGTTGAGAGAAAGCGCCTGACGCCGCCGCTAAACT
>WRKN01000232.1 GCA_009778055.1 Synergistaceae bacterium | reverse complement strand
CCCAGACATGTCCCCTGAACTCGGCAACAATGTCCGACCTCCCCTTGTGCCCGTGGAGTTCCGCCTCAACCCGCAACCCGGCGCCGTACAGGTACGAAAGCAGCGTCGAGCGGTAAAGCCATTCCCCGAAGTTGACATATGGGTTGCGCATCTCGAAATGTTCGCGAACCGACGCGTTATAGTCGTCGTAGGGTATCTTCGCGAGCAGGCGGTTGAATTCCTTCACCACGACCGCCGCGTCGTTGCCGCTCAAAGCCGTTTTTAAGCCCGTTACGGACGCCCCCGCCGCGTCGGAGCCCAGGATGTTCGACGTCAGAAGGGCCGACATGGCTGAAAGAACTTCATTGTTCGGGTAGTCCAGCGAATAGTCTTCAATGAGGCCGGGCCTCAGGCTCAGGTAGCCCGACTGGTACAAAAAACTCGCGGCGGTGGCGTTTTCTATTTCACCGGGATACGAGGCAAAGTTGCGCGATACTTCAAAGCCGCGGAACTGCTCCACCGTCAGCATCCTGTCCTTCATGTAGCGCGCGATGAACGACGGAGTGCCGGACTCGAACCAGTAGTTCCTGAAATCCGGGTTTTTGAAAAAATTCAAAGTCGAGAACGGATTGTAAAGCATGGTGTTTCCGTCGAACGAAAACCCGTCGTAGTGGGCGCGCATAGCGGCTATCAAGGCATCTTTGGGTTTTCCAAGCCTGGCGGCGGCCTCTTCGATGTGTCCGTTGAAATACGCCAATAGTTCTTCCTCCGTGTAGCCCATCATGGCCGCGTATTTGTCGTTCATGGAAATGTCCTCCAGGTTGTTCATGGCCGAGAAGACTCCCATTTTGGAAAACTTGCTTATGCCGGTGATGAATACGAAGCGCACGTGTCTGTCAGCCGCCTTGATTCTGACGTAAAAATCTCTCAATATTTCACGCGCTCCCTCCGCTCTTTCCATGTCGTGCAAATTGTCGAGGATAGGCTTGTCGTACTCGTCGACCAAAACCACGACGTTAGCCCCGTGCCTGTCCGCCGCCCGGCCAAGTAAATTGGAAAGCGCGTCGCCCGGCTGCGCCGTTTCGATATTCACGCCCAGCCTGGCGGCGTTTTCCTTAACGCGGTCAAGAAGGGAGGAACGCAGAACGTCCGAACCCATATTCGTGGTCAGCTCGCTCATGTCCAGCCTGACGATGGGGTGAGGTTTATACTTCGGCCTGTCAAAAAACTCTTCGGCATACAGCCCCTCGAAGAGTTCGCGTCTGCCGGAAAACAGAGCCTCGAAGGCGGTGACGGTCATGGACTTGCCGAAGCGCCTGGGGCGCGAAAGAAAATACACAACCCCACTGTCGATCAGGTCAATGAGGTACTTCGTCTTATCGACATAAACATAGCCTTCGCTTCTGATTTTTTCAAAAGTTTGAATGCCTACCGGCAGCTTTTTAAGAGTCATGGATTCTCCTTCTCCTTGCTTACGTTTTCCCTGCCGGATACGCCGTGAAATGGACGCGCCACTCCAGTTCGGGGCAAAGCCAGGCGTCCCCTCCGGCCGCTATTCTGGCTCGCGCGTTTTTCGCCGCTCCCGTCACAATCGGCGAAACCAGGTGGGTCACTCCCAGCGCGGCGAAGCTGTGGTTGAGCCAGGGCAGACCGGGGCCTTGGAGAAAACATCCCTTCTTTTCCATCAGCGCGTCCGAGGTCGATATGAGCCAGCGGTCGCGTATCGCCTCGGGCGACAGCCATACCCATTCCGCGCCGCGCACCCCGTCGGCGAAGTCTTTTTGCGGGAAACAGTCCGGGCCGCGCCGGCGGTCGTCGAAGACGGCCAGTTTCCAGCCCCAGTCGCGCATCAGGGGAACAGCCTCCCTCTCGTAACCTAGCACGGCCACCTTGTCGCCCCGGGCGCAGGGCATGATGGAGTCCATGCGAAAGCCTCCGCCCGGAAATGGGAAAAGCGCCGCGCAGGCGGCTGTGGCGGCGGCGAACTCCTGCGGGAAGGGCGACACCAGAAGCTCCGCCAGACGCGCCAGAGTCCCCCCCAGCAAAAGGCCGGTGTGTTCTTCCCTGCCTCTGTGCTCCTCTTTGTGAGAAGCGGGAACGTACCCTATTCCCCACCTGCCGTCGGACGCGACGACGTAACTCGAGTGCCAGCCCAGCACAAGCTCCGTTGTTTCCGCGTCCTTACATTCGCGCACCGCGCCTGCCACGTCTTCAAACAGTCCCATGTCCTTTACTCCCGGCCCCGTCCAAAATGTTTTCGCAGCTCGGCCGGAGACAACTCCAGAATCGTCGGGCGGCCGTGCGGGCAAAAAAACGGCTGTTCGCAGCCGCGTAGTTTATTCCACAGCGTCAACGCCTCCTCAGACACCAGCCTGGTTGTCACCTTGACGGCCTCCCCGCACGCCATCGTCGCCCAATTTCTCCATAAAAGCTCCGTTAAATCGACCTTGTCGTCCCCCTCGCGCAGAACGGCTATGGAGCCGCGCAGCAGAGCATCCGGCGAAACGGCGGTATTTGCGAGGCTGACTAAAAACGGCACGGCGGTCAAACGAATTCCTCCTTCGGCGGTCTCGAACGCGAAACCCGCGCCCTCCAAAAACTCCCGCCTTTCCTCCACCTCCTGTTGAAGGGTGGGAGGCACGGGCGACGGAATCAAAAGCGGCTGAGAACGCTCTTTTTGCCCGGCTTCACCGGCGGCTGCCCGAACGCGCCTGATACGCTCGTACTCCACCCTCTCGTGCGCCGCGTGAGGGTCAACCAGCGTCAGCCCGTTCGGCGCGTCGAAGACCAGATACCCGGAAATAAGCTGCCCCATATACGTCACTCCGTCATTTTCGCCGGTTTCCTCATGAATTTCACGGACTTCACGGACTTCGCCTGAATCCCCGAAGTCGACCTCGGGAACCTCGACGCGCGAGAAAAAATTGCCGCTTCGGATGACGTCCCTTTCCGGGGCGCGAGCCTGGAAGGACGCGCTCTTGGATGAAGAACCCGCCTTCATGGCGTATGAAGGCGGGGGCGCGGGCGGCTTGAAATCGCCAAGAGTTTTCGCAGGGGGCTTCGCGCTGACGTTCACATTGACGCTTATCGCCGTTTCCGTCCCCAGTTTGGACGCGGCTTCCCTGACCGCCTCAAAGACCTCCCCCGGGTATCGGAAGCGTATTTCCGCCTTGGCGGGGTGAATGTTCACGTCCACCAGCGAGGGGTCTATGGAAAAAAACAGCGCCCACCCCCCGGCCAGCTCACGCGCCGCGGCGCTCACCGCGCCTTTTATCACGGGGTCGGACACCGAGCGCCCGTTGACGAACGAGGTAATTTCGTTGCGGGCCCCGGGCCCGAGCCTGGGCTGCCACCAGCACTCCAGGCTTATGCGCCCGGCGGACGCCGCCACTTCCCGGATTTTCGGCTCCGAGCCCCAGAGCTGCTCAATCGCGCGCCGCCGGTCGCCGCCTCCGTCGGTGGAAAACACGGGCCGTCCGTCGTTATCCAGGGCGAAAGCCACCTCCGGGCGGCATATGGCGTACTCCCTGAGAAGCGCGGCGACGCGGCGCAGCTCCCCCGACGCGC
>WRKN01000231.1 GCA_009778055.1 Synergistaceae bacterium | reverse complement strand
GTGACGCTTATCGCTATCGAGGGAACAGGAAACGTTACCGGCGGCTACTCGCCCCAGGCCACAGGGTGGCACGGCGCGACCCTGCAGTATAGCTGGACACTGGAAATAGAAGACGAAGTAGGATTGACCGCCACAGTGAACGACATACATGTCAACCCACGGGCTGAGGCGCTGCTCGAAGGCTTTTTGGGCGGCATGATCCTGCTTAACCAGGGCGGCGACCTGGTTGCCGGGGTGGACATGCCGGACGCACTGCACGGCCGCGGTTCGTATTTCGGCGGTATCTCCGCCGGCTGGTCGCGCCACCGCGTCGGCTCACACGTGGATATGTCCGGCGTATCCCTTCTTGGCGGCCTGTCCAGGGGCATGGACCTTTCTCCCGGACGCCTGACGCTTGGCGCGTTCTTCGAACTCGGCACAGGCTCTTACGACACCTACAAATCCCTCCCCGACGCAACCTCGGCCAGGGGCAGCGGCAATACCTCGTACTTCGGCGGCGGCATCCTGGGCCGCATGGACTTTGCGGGCTCGGGCTCTGGCTCAGGAAATTTCTACGCCGACGGCAGCTTACGGGCCGGCCGCCTCCGCAACGACTACAGCGGTCCCGATTTGGGCGACGGCACGGGGCGCGGAGCAGATTTCGACTCGTCCTCCACCTATTACGGCCTTCACTTCGCCGCGGGCTACATCCGGTACCTCAGCGAAAACACCTCTCTGGACACCTACGCCAGATATTACTGGACACGGCTGGGAGGGGATTCCTTCATCCTCTCCACCGGCGACCCGGTGACGTTTGACGCCGCGTATTCGTCCCGCCTGCGCCTGGGCGCCCGCTTCTCCCACGCGATGAGCGAGCAGGTCAACGCGTACGTCGGCGCCGCTTACGAGCACGAGTTCGACGGCACCGCCGCGGGAGCCACCTACGGCTACCCCATAGACGCGCCTACCATGCGGGGCGGCACGGGCATAGGGGATATCGGCCTGAACATCAGGCCCTCGGAATCCCTGCCCCTGTTCATCGACGTTGGCGTACAGGGCTATACCGGCAGGCGCGAGGGCGTGACGGGCAGGCTGGAAATGAGGTGGGAGTTTTAGCCTGCCTGCCATTTCTTCGATATAGGGAGAGACCATTGGGAGCATGGGAACAAAGCGAACAAGGCTGTTAATTAAGAAAAAAACCATTGCGGAACAGAAGTCGCGGGAGCTTTTGGCGCAAAAGCTGGCTAAAGAAAAGGAATTGGCTGAACAGGCCAGCCGGGCAAAAAGCGATTTTCTTGCCAAGATGAGCCACGAGATACGCACGCCCATGAACGCCATAATAGGCATGACGGAGCTTGCCCTGCGGGCGAAGGAATTGGATTCGGCCCGCGAACACATCCTGACGGTCAGGCAGGCGGGCGCAAACCTTTTGTCTATCATCAACGACATCCTGGATTTTTCCAAAATCGAGACGGGGAAGCTGGAAATCGTCCAGAAAAATTACTCGTTCTCTTCCCTGGTAAACGACGTGATCAGCATAATCAGAATGAGGGTCATCGATTCGCAAATCAGTTTCGTAGTCAATGTGGACAGCAGCGTACCGGACGCGCTGTTTGGGGACGAAATCAGGATCCGCCAGGTGCTGCTCAACATTTTGGGCAACGCCGTGAAGTACACGGAAAGGGGCTTTGTGTCGCTCGGCGTATATGGGGAGAAATCCGATGAAGACGCCATAAACCTCACCATGGAAGTTACGGACTCGGGCAAGGGCATAAAGGAGGAAGACCTGCCAAAACTGTTTGGGGAGTATGTTCAGGTCGACGTGGAGAAAAACAGGAACGTGGAAGGCACCGGCCTTGGCCTTGCGATCGCCCGGCATACCGTCAGGGCGATGGGCGGCGAGATCGGCGTTTCCTCCGAGTACGGAAAAGGCAGCGCGTTTACCGTCAATCTGTCCCAAAGGATACGCTCGCCCAAGCCGGTGGCGCAAGTCGACAACCCCGGTGAAAAGAGCGTGATAGTTTACGAGCGCCGCAAGCTCTACGCCGATTCCATCGCTTACGCCGTCGAGAACCTGGGGGTAAGCTGCACGCTTGTTTCCAGCGTTTCCGAGTTACTCGAGAAGCTGGAGAAAATGGATTATGCCTTTTTGTTCATTTCGCTTGAGCTGTACAAAGACACCGTGAACGCCATGGGAAAGACGGCTTCCAATACCAAAATCATCGTGCTTACCGAGTTTGGCGAGGCTGTCCCCGACAAAGGCTTAAATGTTCTCGCCATGCCGGTATATTCCATATCCATTGCCAATGTCTTGAACGGCGTGTCCGACAATTTTTCCTACAGCGAAAGCAACGACCTCGTTGTAGGCTTTACCGCTCCTGGGGCGAAGGTCCTTGTGGTTGACGACGTCATAACGAATTTGAAGGTTACCCAGGGCTTGCTGGCGCCCTACAAGATGCGGGTTGACATATGCAAGAGCGGGAAGACGGCGATTGAGGCGGCAAAAGCCAATCGTTACGACGTGGTGTTCATGGATCACTTGATGCCTGAGATGGACGGTATGGAAACCACCAGGCGGATAAGGGCGCTTGGCGGAGAAGACCCTTATTATGCCGGTCTCCCTATAGTCGCGTTGACTGCCAACGCCGTTTCCGGTACCAGGGAGATGTTTCTTGAAAACGGGTTTGATGATTTTTTGTCAAAACCGATAGACACCATTAAACTGAACGCCGTTCTTGAAAGGTGGATACCGGAAGAAAAACGGCAAATTTAGCGAGAAAATGGGCCTCCCGGGATACTTAGATGGTCTTATTCCGAGAAAAGCCGTTTTCTCGAACTAAGCAGTTCCGTCAGTTCGAGAAACGTCATTATACTGACTCTGGACTATTTCGCCAAAATCGCATTTTTACAAGGAGGTTTGTCTGATGAAGTTATGGCAAAGGCTTCTTTGCGTGTTTGTAGTTGTGACATGTAAACTCTGCGGTCAGCGCCGGCAAACTGGCGGGAGTTCAATACGTACTGCTGGGTTCGCTGGCGGAACTCAGCCGCCGGCCGCAAAGCGGAGGCCTACAGGTAACCGCCACGATCGAGGTGCGCGTCATCCACACGGAGACCTCCGAGGTTCGGCTGGCGCTTACCGAAACAGGCCTCGCCTCGGAAAAATCATCCACATCTTCCAACACGGGCGGCGGTGGAACTACTTTCGACCCCCTCACACTGAGCGCCATATCCGACGCGGTCAACCGCTTGAGCTACGCGATCCGCAGCAATTTAGGACAGGAAACCGCGCACATTGTAAGGATCAGCGACAACAGCTACATCATCGACCTCGGCGCGACGACAGGCGTAAAAACAGGGGCGCTGTACTTGGTTTACGCCGAAGGAGACCCCATCACGGGCATAAATAACCAGCAGCTTGGAAGAGAAAAGTTCCCTTTGGCGATTTTGAGAGTTACCAGGGTGGAGAACGCCCACAGCGTATGCGTTCTGGAGCGCGGCTCCAATGGAAACCTTGTACAAATCGGCGATAATATTGAGCCCATTTCTCAAACAGAGGCCAAGGCGGTGAAATTTGCCGCGAGCCGCTC
>WRKN01000230.1 GCA_009778055.1 Synergistaceae bacterium | reverse complement strand
GTGGAAAAACCGGGCGACGTCCTAAAGGAAAAGCAGGAAGTTGGAGCGCGAATAATCGAAGTCAGCCCGGAACAGCGCAGAATACGCCTTTCCATCAGCGCCTTGGAGGAGCAGGAAGCCCGCGCCGTCCGCGACGAAGAAAAGAAGAAGCGCGTGGCTGGCCGCGTTGAGCAGGATAAACAGCAGAAACCCGCGCAGGACGAGGTGGTCAACTACACCATGGGCGACCTGTTCAAGGCCCAGAATATTGACAACGAATAGGTTCTCTTCCTTTGATACAAAGCGAAAGCGGGGCGTAATACCCCGCTTTTATTGTAGAACTTGTCAATGCTCACTTCGGTAAAAATTGCCATGACTACGTTTGCCAAAAGATTAAAATACACGCCTAGATACAATATTTTAACTTATGGAGGTGTTTTGCGTTGCGCTTGAAAAAACTTTCTCTTAGGCCTTTAGTTCTGTTGTTGATTATGTTGAGTCTTCTCGTCTGTCCGCCGCCGGCGACGGCGGCCTTTAGAAACGCGGAAAATCCCGTTGTTCAGATAGTGAAAGACGTTTCTACGTCCGTCGTCAACATTGACGTTGAAACCGTCAGGCGGCAGTCGGGCAGGGGCATCCCCTTCCAGAACGATCCGTTATTCAGGCGTTTTTTTGGTGAGGAATTCGAACGATTCAATCGTTCCGTTCCTATGAGGGGGCGTGGATCCGGTTTCGTCGTAAGCCGGGACGGGCAGATCCTGACCAATAACCACGTTGTGGACGGCGCCGACAAGATAACAGTCACCATGTCGGACGGCACAACCTACGAAGCCGAAATTTTGGGCAGAGACCCGACTTTTGACCTCGCCGTCATCAAGATAGACCCCGAATCAGATCTGACGGCTCTGGAACTTGGCGACTCCGATATGATAGAAGTAGGCGAGTGGGTTGTGGCTATCGGCAACCCCTACGGGTTCGAGCACACCGTCACGGTAGGAGTAATATCGGCCAAGGATCGCACTATTAACGCCAGGAACGTCAATTTCGACGGTTTTCTTCAGACCGACGCGGCTATCAATCCAGGCAACAGCGGCGGGCCTTTGCTTGACATGGATGGGAAGGTAATAGGCATCAACACAGCCATCGTTCCTTACGCCCAGGGGCTTGGCTTCGCCATACCGGTCAACATGGCAAAGCAGATCATGGAAGACCTGGTCACGCACGGCAGGGTCAAACGCGGCTGGCTGGGTATCTCCGTACAGAGTCTCACCCAGGAATTTGCCGAAGCTTACGGCATAGAAGAAGAAAACGGCGTCGTGGTTGGAGACGTTTTCCGGAATTCTGCGGCTGAGCGCGCCGAATTGCAGCGAGGCGACGTTATAGTGTCGGTAAATGACGAGGCGGTCAAGGACGTTCAGTGGTTCGTGAATAAAATTCGTGCCCAGTCTCCTGGTTCCGAGCTGAAGATGAAGGTTATCCGCGAGGGTCAACCCATCGATCTGACCGCGATACTTGACGAAATTCCCGAATCGGAGGGCAGCGTTGCCGCTTCCCCCGCCGAATCAGAGGAATTATTCAAGGACATGGGTCTGAGCGTGTCAAGACTGACTGACGAACTAAGGCGGCAGTACAGAATTGAGAGCAGGGTCGGCCTGGTGGTAACAGTAGTCGAAGAAGGGTCGCCGGCGCAGCGTTTGGGCCTAAGGGCCGGAGATCTGATTTTAGAGGTAAACGGCAGAAAAGTGAACGATCTCTCCGACGTTCCCGCCAGAAGAAGCGGCCAATCCGTGGTCCTTTTAATCGAGCGCGACGGAAGGACATTTTTCAATTCACTGAGATTGGACTGACAAAAAATTATTGCGGCAAAAAGGGGCGCGTTTTCCGCGCCCCTTTTTGCATGTGAGCCCGGCATGGGCAATAACTTGGTGGTGGAAGTCCACTACAGGCTTGGCAGTAGGAACTGTTAGCCGAACGGCAAGGGTGTCCATCGTGAGGTGGAATCTGAATGAAGCCGAAGGCAAAGTCCCGAACCGACGGACGGAAATCGCATATAAGGCATTTGCGGGGCGGACGAGTTTGCATGACAAAACGAAGTCCAATACTGCCCGAACCCCGTGGTGTAAATGCGGCGGTTACATGGGATGAAGGTTATTGCTCTTACCCGGGGAGGTCTGCGGGGTATGCTCCCGACAAGAGGGACGCATAGACGACCCACAGGAGTAAACCATATCGTGAGGTATGGCTGAACCCGCAGAAGTCAGTTCTGCTCATAGTACCGCATGAACCTACCGAAAGGATAGGCGAGGGAAGGGGCAGACGGTTAATAAACAGATAGTCCAGAAGGGTCATGCTTGTATTGATAGCTGCCAACCCGTAAGGGACCCCGCTGGACAGCAACATAAATTCATGCCGTTTGGCAGCCTGTTTGGCACTATACAAGAGAAGGCGGATATTGTATTTTGGAGGTGTTTTATCCGTTATCGTAGCCGTATTTGTGAAGGAGGTTTTACAGTATGAAACAAAGTCGAAGGTTTTTTTGGAGAGCGGCGTTGCTGGCGGCGCTGTGCCTGGCGCTGTGCGGGGCGTATCCGCCGCGTGAGGCATCGGCGGCGGCCGGTCCTCCGATGGGCGACGCGCGGGAGGCTTACGTAAAGGATTCGATTCTGGCGTTCTTTATCTCCTACGATGGGGAAAGCACTGAAACGTTGTCCAGGGTAATCAGTTTCGACGTCAAGGAGCCGGGGGCAAACGTCGGGTACAACGACGCCGCGGTGCACAGCGGAACTACTTTCAATACCTACTACGGCACGAATTCGACCGGCACGCCGGCGGCCCTCGGCAAGATACGGGGCTCCGACGGAAAGCTCACGTACGCCATCGCGGACTACGGCTCAAACGGCTGGGGTTACATCACTCACGGCAAGGTTGATTTGAACGGCAATGTCAGTTCGCCGAGGAGTTGGTCACTCGGTCAGCGTTCCGGGTTCACCGAAGCGCGGGCGACGGATCTGCTGATGTACGACCTCAATGGAGACGATTACGAAGATTACATCATCGCCGAGATCTTCTACACGGGCTCCGGCACTTCAAGCCGAAAGGAAAAGTGGATCAGCATAGTCAACGGCGAGCATGTAAACAGCGGCAAGGCGTATAATGATTCAATCAAAAGTACCCAGGTCGTCTCAACCACCTACGCCGCAACCCCTTACATGAAACTGGGATTGGCCGACTTCACGGGGAGCGGTAAGAAACAGCTCGTCGCGGCATACGCGATCTTCCCAAACAGTGGCAGCGGCGATAGAAATGCCAAAGGCTCCTACTATTTTGATGTGTACGATATCAACCCGGCGACTTTTGAATTGACCAGAGTCTATACCAAAGAACTGGGCGGAACGGACCGCAGGCAGGACGTGCTCGCCCTTGCGGTCGGCAAATACAGCGGCAGCGGGCGCGACGAGGTCATGGTGCTGTCGAACAAAAACACCGCGACTTCAACCGTCGGTGACAATGAGTACAGATTCTCGCTCATCTATTTCGACAAAAACGCCTGGGGCTACAAAGAAGTGATTAATGACTACGGCTCCTCGCGGAACGATTACGACGGCGGGTTCGCGCAGGCGTTT
>WRKN01000229.1 GCA_009778055.1 Synergistaceae bacterium | reverse complement strand
GAAGTCGCCAAGCTCCGAAAATTCTATGATGGACTCTTTCCTGGCCTCCAGCTCCGGCTTCGACATACCTATCAGCAGGCCGTTCATGAAGATGTTCTGCACGCCTGTCATCTCCGCGTTGAAGCCCGTGCCCAACTCAAGCAGGCCGGTGATCCGCCCGCTCATGCGAACAGCGCCGGAGTCGGGGAGCAGGATACCCATCAGAATTTTCAGGACGGTGGATTTTCCCGCGCCGTTGGGTCCGACGATACCCAAGGTCTCGCCGTCCGAGACACGGAAGGAAACGTCGGAGAGCGCCTGATACTCGGAGTGCATCGGCCTGCGGAAGACGATTTCCCGCAGGCGGTCGGCGGGGGTCGAGTAGAGTTTGAATTTTTTGTTCACGCGCTCGAACTCGATCACGGCAGTACCTCCACCGGAACGCGGCGCGGCGCGGAGCCCCGGTCGGCGAACCAAGCCGCGCCCTCGCAGACGAGGTCGAACTCGAAGATGTAACGCCCCGCCGGTATACCGGCCGAAGCGGGGGAAATGAGCATGGCGGCGCTTATCGAATCTCCGGGCCGGACAGGGTGGGGGAAGGGAACGCGCGGATTTTCGAAGCGTATCATACTGCCTTTTTCGCTGAGAATATGCCAGCTCAGGAAGACGGGTTCGGTTTCGGCCTCGCTGTCCCAGGTAAGAGAGCCGGTGTTTTTCACGTCCAGCGCCACCACGCCCCCGGTCATGGGAAGGGCGACGGAGGCGTCCGCCGTTGTTATTTCGGCGGAGTAAAGGCCGCTGGGCAAAAATTTTTCCAGTTTTGCGAAAAAGGCTCCGGATCCCGCGAATACGGAGGAAAAAAACAGCGCGGAGCAAAGCGTCATCAGATAGGCCCGTTTTTTGCCGAGTTTTTCGCCCCGTCTCGCTAAAATGGGAATGGCGGCGAGGGCAAAGAACGCCGTTGCCGCGCAAAAAAGCAGTTTCATATAAAGTCCCTCACGTCTTTTTCCAGCCTGCGGAGCGTCCAGAGCGATAAAAGCAGTACGCCGTGCCCCAGAAGCGTCAAAATGATCAGCAGGCTCGCGTTGGGCGCGACGTTGTGAAAAAAGATATCCTGATAGGCATGGGTGAAAAAGTATGCCGGGTTAAAGGAGAGAAAGCCGGCGAAGCGCGGCGGCAGAATCGAGGGCATGTACACGATGGGGGTGAACCAGAACCATATCTGGGTCAATACATTCGCGGCCTCGCGCAGGTCACGCAAAAAGACGCAGAGCGTCGCCAGAAACAAACCCAGCGCGTAGGCGAATACCTGCTGAACGACGATGACGAAGGGCAGCAGCAATGCGAAGCGAGGCAGCCCGACCCCTATCCAGTAAAGGAGGAAAAAGTAAATGGAGAACCCGATACAAAGGGTGACGCACTCCGAAAGAACGATGTAAAGCGGCAGAGTGGCAAGCGATACCGGCATCTTTGAGATGATGTGTTTTTTGTCGATGAAGACGCCCGTCGAGCGGTTGAGCGTATTGGCAAAGGCGTTCCACGGCAGTACGCCCGCGATGAGATATATGCCGAAGCTGTACGCGGAGCTGATGCCGGGCATTCTCGCGCCCATCACGCGCGAGAAAATGACGGTGTAGATAAAAATCATCACGGCAGGCATGACGAGGTTCCACGCCGCCCCCAGCAGCGACCCGGAATAACGCTCTGTAAAATCGCGCCTGGCAAGCTCAAAAATCAGGCCGATACGCAAATCGGCTCAGCCTCCGCCATCAACCTGTCACCCGCGCGGGCGGGCCAGCTCCGCTGAAACCAGCTTACGCACCACGTCCGGACAGGTACTTTTAGCTTTCCATTTCAGAAATTTTTCCGCCTTGAGGGGCCGGGCACGGCTTTGCATGATGTCGGAGGGGCGCAGCAAAGTTTCGTTGTGAACCACGTGGTCTTTCCAGTTCAGGGACAGAGTTTCAAATACCGCTTCGACAAATTCCCGCAGTTTGCAGGATGTTCCCGTAGCGATGATATAATCCTCCGGCCGTTCCTGCTGCAGAATTCTCCACATGGCGTCGACGTATTCTTCCGCCCATCCCCAGTCCCGTTCGATCTCGATATTGCCCAAAGCGAGTTTTTCCCTTGAGCCTTCGGCGATGCGGCACGCGGCGCGCACTATTTTTTGCGTCACAAACCGCTCCGGCCTCAAAGGGGATTCATGGTTGAATAGGATTCCCGAACACGCGTACAGGTCGTAGGCTTCTCTGTAATTGGCAACCTGCCAAAAAGCGGTTGCTTTGGCCACGGCGTACGGGCTGCGCGGGTAAAAGGGAGCTTCCTCTGTCACGGGAGCGGCGGTGTTGCCGAAACACTCTCCCGACCCCGCGTTATAATAGCGGATCGACTTATCCCCCAAAAAGCGGATGGTTTCCAAAAGCGTAAGGTTTGCTATTCCGATACTGTTAAACGTTTCCACGGGCTGCTCGAAAGACAGCCCCACCGAGCTTTGCCCCGTCAGGTTGTATATTTCCAGCGGGCACGTTTTCGAGATAACGTTTATAACGCTCCTGAAATCCACGGGATTGGCCGAAAACGTCTGAACGGAGTCCGCGATCCTCAAAACTTTCAGGTTGTGGAAACTTGAAAGCTGAGCGTCCCGCGAAACCCCGGCTACGTCATAACCTTTACTCAAAAGCAACTGAGCCAGGAGAGCGCCGTCCTGGCCGGATATCCCGAAAATCAGGGCTTTTTTGGACAATTTGTTTCCCCCCGCCAAAGCGTACATTTTTAGAATTCCGCGCATTTACCTGCATTTTAACACAAGCTCCTGTATAATGTGATGTCATCATGAGGTGATGACTATGCGCAGGGGAATATGTATCGCGGTATTTGTTTTCACGTTCCTCGCCTCCGCGCGGGGCGTTTATGCTTCACCAAAGCCGTTCAGCATTATGGACTTCAGCGGCCCGAAGATGAAAGACCTTTATTACGTGATTATAAGGGACATGGACGCGCGGCTTCTGGCGATGTCCACGGGCGGGATCGACGTGATGTCGGACATAATACGGCCGATGGACGTCAGGCGTCTGGCGGATTCCGGGGTTGCCGACATATCTCTGGCGTCCACGTTTCATGGTTTTTTCATCACATTCAACGTGCGCAGGTTTCCGTGGGATCAGCTTGAGCTGCGTCAGGCGGCGTCGCAGGCCATCGACCGCAGACAGTGGACCCGCGACCTTTTCGCCGGCTACAGCGAGCCCCTTGCGAGTTTCCTGCCGCACGTTTCTCAGTATTACGAACCTGACATAGAGGAGCTGCCGCGCGGCGTGGAGGCCGCGCGTGAACGTCTGGCCGACGCGGGCTGGACGTGGAACCGTTCGGGGTGGCTCGTGGCGCCGGACGGGCGCGAAGTTCCCCCGACCAGGATATTATGCCCTCCCTCTACCGTTGCCGCCACCTCCACGGAAATGGCTCACCTGGCCGCCGAGGCGCTGCGCGCGGTGGGCGTGCCGGTGGAGGCCGAGCCGATGGATTTCCAAACTATGCTGGCCCGGGTGAACGTCCGGGACTTCGACGCCTGCACCAACGCCTGGAGTATGAGCCGCGACCCGGATAACCTATACGCCTTTTACCACTCGGACATGGACGTGGAAGGAGGG
>WRKN01000228.1 GCA_009778055.1 Synergistaceae bacterium | reverse complement strand
GAGCCGCCCGGGCAGGGGAATGTCCTCTCCGGCCAGGCCGTTTGGGTAACCGCTGCCGTCCCATTTTTCCTGGTGGGTTCCGGCGAAAATTTTCGCGTACTTCAAAAAATCGTTGTCCGGCGTTTCGCCTTCGATCCGCTCGATGATTTTCACGCCCAGCGCCGCGTGCTTTTTCATTTCCTCGAACTCCTCCTCCGTGAGACGCCCCGGTTTGTTCAGGATGCCGTCCGTGATCGCGATCTTGCCCACGTCGTGAAGCTGGGATGACTGAAGCATCAGCTCGATATCCCATTCATCCAACTGATCCCTGTAGAGCCCCAAGTCCTCCAGGCCGTTTATCAGCGTTCTGAGGCCGTGCTGTGTGCGCTCCACATGTCCTCCGGTGGCGTCGTCTCGGCTTTCCACCAGGTCGGCGACGGTTTTGAGAATGGCGCTTTGCAGTTTGAGAACCTTGTCGGTTTTTTCCGCGACCATCTTTTGAAGGTTTTCGTTGAAATGTTTCAGTTCCTCTCCCTGAGCCTTGAGCTTTTTCGTCTGTTCCTCCAGCCGGAGCTTCTGAAACTCCACGGTGAGGTGCAGCTCTACTCTCTTGCGCAGAAGCCGGGGCATGAAGGGCTTCGATATGTAATCGACAGCCCCCAGAGACAGGCCTTCGAGTTCGTTTTCCTGGGAACTCATGCTTGTGAGGAAGATCACGGGAATGTCGCTCACGGCCGGGTTGGCTTTGAGAAGTTTTATCGCCTCGTAACCGTCCATCTCTGGCATGTCGATGTCGAGCAGGATAAGATTTGGTTTGTTGCGTTCCAACAAGTCGAACATTTTCGCCGCCGACGGGACGGTGAACACCTCGTAAGGCTCCGTCAAAGCATTTTTAGCAATCTTGAGATTGGCAATGTTGTCGTCTACGATCATTACCATCACGCTTTCGCTATCCATTTGCTAATCCTCCATTAACTTAATCAGTAAGCTGTCTATAAATCTCGCGGCTTCGGCGAATTCGGAGATCAGCACCATATCGGCGACGCGTGATACGGCCTTACCGGTTTTGCCGTCGAGCGGCATCGCCGACAGTTCGGCCAGAAACCCATCAGTCAATCCCACATCTTCCGTTTCCAGAGCTTTTTTCAGCTTCATTAGAATCGTAACCATTTCCGCGTTCGGCGGTTTTTTACCAGCCTCTTCGTTTTTACCGACGTCAAGAGCCGCGCCGATGTGTTTGGTTATGTCGACGAGCCGGTCGCGGAATTCGTCGGTATGTTCGCGGATGAACACCATGTCCCCGCGCTTCCCGGCCTCCTCCAGCGCGCTCGCTTTCTCGGACAATGCCGCCGCCCCTATGCTCGCCGAAGCGCTTTTCAGCGCGTGCGCGTGCGTGATAAAGTCTTTGAGATCCCTCTCGGCGTACGAGGCGTTCAAAAATCCGATCCTTGCGTCAGCGTCGCGGCGGTATAGTTCGAGCACCTCTCTGTAAAGAGCTTCGGAGCCTCCGCTCATTGCCATGCCTTTTGTTGTATCCAGCCCTTCTATCTCGAACGGCATCTCCGCCGGAACGGCGATTCGCCGCGCAGCGGCCCTGAATCCTTCCGGCACCCACCGCTCGATTAGTTGATGCAGCTTAGGTATCTCTATAGGCTTTGTCATAAAATCGTCAAAGCCGTTCGCCAAAAACATTTCCTTCATACCGGTGATGGCGTTCGCCGTGAGCGCGGCTATGGGCAGCTTCTCAAAATCTCCGCCGAGCGCGCGAATGGCCGCGGTCGTCTCTATACCGTCCATGCCGGGCATCATATGGTCCATCAGCACGAGATCGTAGTCGTTCTCCCGCACCATCGACAGCGCCTCGTTTCCGCTGAGGCAGGTGTCCACCGTCATTTCGTAGGAGGCCAGCAGACCCTCCGCAACCTTCAGGTTGCTTGCCACGTCGTCCACGACCAGCACGCGAAATCCCGGCGCGGTGAATCGGGCGCCATACGCTTCGCCGCGAATCTGGATTTTGGTGTTCAGCGCTCCCATAGGCCTGTCGTCCGAAATAATCTGCGATATGGTTGCCGTGAACGTCGAGCCCTTGCCGTATTCGCTCGTCGCCGTGATGTCGCCGCCCATTACCCGGCACAGGCTGCGCGCTATGGACAATCCCAGCCCCGTGCCCTCGATGGAGCTGTTGCGCTTTTCGTCAATACGAGCGAAGTCGCCGAACAGTTTCGGCATATCCTCCGGCTTTATTCCGATGCCGCTGTCCTCGACCACAAAGGTCAGGCATACCGTGTTTCCCATCAATGCTTCCCCGGAAGCGGAGAAGCGTATAAACCCTTCGTTGGAGTATTTCACGGCGTTGCTCAGAAGATTGAGCAGGACTTGTTTGACGCGTACGGCGTCGCCGATCATGCCGCGGGGAATGTCCGGTGCGGCGTCAACAACAAGCTTAAGGGGCTTTTCCGCCATTTGGACGCGGATTATGGTCAGCACGTCATTGAGCATGGAGGCTGTTTCATAGGCCGCCGCGGTGAGTTCCAGGCGGCCGGATTCAATTTTGGAAAAATCAAGGATATCGTTAATAATGGCCAAGAGGGACGCTCCGGCGTTTTTTATGCCGGAAATATATTCCAGCCCCCTGGACGTGCCGTAATCCTGCCGCGCCAGTTCGCTCATGCCGATGACGGCGTTCATGGGCGTGCGAATCTCGTGGCTCATGCGGGCGATGAAGTAGTCCTTTTCCCTGGTGAGCCTTTCCGCCGTAAGCTTGTCGCTGCTCTCGCGTCGTATGATAATCATCAAACTGATTAGGACGACCAGGAGCATGAAGAAGATGATCAGCATGGGTGTCAGAAATATGCTGATTATATGATCGTTGACCGAGGAAAAAACTCCCCCTGCCGGGATTATTGATACCACAAACCATCCGGCAGCGGGTATGGACGAGGAATACACCGCCATGTCTTTGTCCGTGGCGGAAAAATGGCCGGTGGACAAAATATCGTTACGATATTTTTCAAGCCCGGTTTCGTGAAAAAAATCTCCTTGCGCCACCATCCTCTTGTCGGGATGTACGACAAAAATCCCGTCGGAGTCTATGATATACACCTGCTGTCCTTCCAACGAAGCGGACTTGTGGAGCATGGCGTTAAGCGCTTCAATGGTGATGGACATCGAAACGACCCCTATGTCTTTTCCGTTTTCATCATAGACGTTTATGGATATATCAAGGATGATGTCGCCCGTGAGCGCGTCGATATACGGCTTGGAATAGGCCGCGCCCTCCCGCGCTTTTTTGGCGGCCGTGAACCACGGCCTTTCCGTGTTGTTCCAGCCCCGCGGGACGTCCCAGGGCTGACTGAATACGGCGTAGCCGCCCGGTTCGTTCCAGATCGCGTTCGTCGTGCAGTACAGGGTGGAAATATCTTCCAAAACACGGGAAGATTCCTCCAGATATCGGCGGAGCTGCTGTATGTCGACGGGCTCTTGGGACATAAAATGCGCGACCCCGATACTGGCGCTCAAGAGAACGCTCTCATGCTCGCGCAGGTACGCGTGAACGCTGTCGCGCAACTGGGCATTGTGTTCGCCTATACTCATTTCGACATAATCGGACGATATGATTTGAAAATTTCTGACAAAGATAAAAATGAGAGAACCGGCGCAAAGCAGGAC
>WRKN01000227.1 GCA_009778055.1 Synergistaceae bacterium | reverse complement strand
AGAAACTAAGCGAACAACACAATTTGCTTACGCTCATTGGTTGCCTGCTTATACCATCCGCCCCTACAAACCGCCCTCCGGCGTGGTTATTTTTTAAGATTTTTCTCCAGTTCTTCGATAAAGCCGGTGTTTTTCAGGTCACTGCTCTCTACTCACTTTGATAAGCTGCTATGACAAAGCTGATACCCGATCGCGCTTGACGTGTTAGTCAAGGCGACGTACACTGTTGCAGGAGGTGATTGACGATGCAGACACAAACAATAAAAAGCGCCCGCGTCGGGCTAAGGGTTCCCCCGGATTTGAAAAGAGCGTGGGATGAAGCCGCCGCGCTTGAGGGTCGGTCATTGTCGGACATCATCATAGCCGCCACTACGGAAGCTGCTGCCGAAATTATCGACAGGCACAAAATACTCCACGTTTCCCTCGCGGATATGGAACAGATGGCACGAGACCTTCAAAACCCGCCTGAACCAAACGAAAACTTGATAAACGCGCTGCGGTCCTACAAAAAATCCGTAGAGGACGGCGAACTTGTCATACGTCATTGAATTTCTTGCGGATAGTCATAACCGAGGCGCTTTTGACTGCGGTATCGAATCTCTCAACCGTTATCTTCGCCAACAGGCTACGCAAGATATCAGGAGAAATGTCGCTACTGTCAGTGTCGCTGCAACAGGCATTGAAATAGCCGGGTACTACTCGCTCGCGAACACGGGAATATCGCCTGATGTTTTGCCCGATAGCCTGCAAAAAAGGATGCCACGCTATCAAATGCTTCCGGCGGTCCTTCTTGGGCGTCTCGCTGTCGATTTGAGGCACAGAGGGCGCCGACTTGGCATCGGATTGCTTACCGATGCTTTCATTCTCTCCACGAAAAGCCCTTTGGCATGGGCGTTATTCCTAACCGAAGCGCTTGACGCTTCCGCCGCCGCTTTCTATGAGCGTTTCGGTTTCAGGCGGCTTAAAGATAACCCTCGCCATCTTTACATCACCAGACAAGAAATAACCAAGGGACTCAATTTGTAACTATTGTCAAGGCGCGCGGCTCCCAATCGCTGAAAACGGCAGGCTGTTTTGTTTGCTTATTCAGCACTCATTATTAAATTTTCAAGGTGCGAATTATCTTTATAGAGAGCTGTCCGGTTCTAGAGTTACCCGGTGGTCGTCTTTTCCCTAAATGACCTCCCCCCTACTCAATCGCGCGTAACGGGCGCGGGCGGCAAGCGTCAACGGCGTCCGGCCGCCGCTTCCAAGGCCGACACAAATTCGGGCTTATTACTGGCCCTGGCCAAATCCAAAGCGGTTTCCCCCTTGTCATTTTTCGCGTTCAGGTCCGCGCCGCCTTCGATAAGAACGATCAAAACTTCAAGGTTGCTGTTCTGCCGGACGGCGCACATTAAAGGCGTCCAGCCGGGCGTCCAACTGTCGCCGTCAAGCTTCGCGTTAACGTCCGCGCCGGCTTGGATGAGCATACGCGAAACCTCAGGATCCTTGTTGCTGACAGCAGCCCATAACAACGCAGTCCAGCCTTCGTGGGCTTTAGCGTTAACATCCGCGCCGGCCTGAATGAGAATTCCCAAAACCTCCGCGCTGTTTCTCAAGGCAGCCTTTATCAACGGCGTTTCGCCGTCCTCATCTTTTTCGTTGGCGTTCGCGCCGGCTTGGATGAGCGTACGCGAAACTTCAGGATTTTGGTTGTACTGGGCGGCCAGCATCAAAGGCGTCCAGCCGTAGATATTTTTAGCGTTAACGTCGGCGCCGGCTTGGATAAGCGCGTCCGCAGCCTCGGGACTGCGGTTATTCCGGGCGGCCAGCATCAAAGCCGTCCAGGCGCCGTCATTTTTAGCGTTCACGTCCGCGCCTGCCCTGATAAGGATTTTCGCAAATTCCGGAGCGTTGTCGGAAGCAGCCAACATCAACGCCGTCCACCCTCCGTCCGATTTGGTGTTTACGTCCGCGCCGGCTTGGATGAGCGCGCTTAAAACTTCAGGATTATCGTTGGACGCGGCTGACATCAACGGCGTCAACACCGACTCCCTATAGTCGCTGTATCCTTTCGCGTTAACGTCCGCGCCGGCTTTGATCGCGGCCTCGACTTGCTGAAGCGCGTCTTTCCTGCACATTTTGATAAAAATTTCGGCGGTTATGGCTGCCGCCACAGCGCGCGCCGGCAGGATACGCTCCATATCGCCTTCCTTGAGCGGGGAAATCGTCGCAAAATCCGCCCGCACAAAGGCAACGTTATTTTTAAAGCGCGAATCCCACTCCGAGAGCGCGGAAATTTTATTTGACCCGGCGTCGGCGGCGAGCGCTATTCTGTACCACTGCGATTCGTCATCCTCACTAGTGACCGGATTTTTTTCCGCGATGAAAACGTCGCCCGTGTTCATCTGCGCGACGACGCCGCCGGAGGTACTCGGCCCCGGCCGCAGGTTCACTTTGGTTCCCTTGATGGCGAGCCGGACGTAACCGTCCTCGCTCGCGGCAGCCGCCCGGCAGCCTGACAGAGCCGCCAGCACAAACACACACACAAATATTGCAGTTAGTTTTTTCATAATGATTCCTCCTTTATCTCGGGTCGGCCATGCGGCCCATGAACAAAATTACTCCGGTTTGGTCGTCGGTCAGGCAGTAGATGAACGGGTGGTCCGCGTTGAACTCTATTATCCGTTCAGGGTTTCCGGGCGCGGCGCTCGTGGCCGTCATGCCCACCGCCGTGGACGCCGCCGCTTCCGTCCTCTCTTCGTCCAGCTCGATGAAGGCTTGATGTATCACGAAATCTATGCGAACTGGATAGCCGTCTTCGCGCGGCTCCACCATTCCGGAAAAGTCGGCGTCGTCGGTGAAGGCTAGGTTCATGCCCAATTTTTTCAGAATATCCGCCAGCGAATAGCGCCGCTCATCCTTGAACTTCGGCATCCGCAGCGCCACCTGCGCGAAATTCATGCCGGCCGTCCAGGAGGCCAGCGCGTCATGCGAGAGCATATTCTCCAGTTCCTCCAACTGCGTGAAAGTCTCGTTTTCGCGCGGCAGGATTATCATCAAGTAGAATCCCGGTATCTCGTACGGAATCTTTATCCATTGCGCATCGGAGTTTTCACCGTATAGGAAACGCGCCTCCCGGCGCATCATGGGAACGTCATGCTGTTCGCCGCGCCCCGTGCGGAACGGCTCGTCCCTGGTGAGCGTCTTCTTGAACGGCTCAAGCCAGGCCGAATTGAAGTAAATCGCGTTTACCAGAATCAGTTTCGTGTCGGAAGTAACGTTGCTCTTGTCCAGAAGGTTCTTTATCTTATCGCGGGTCTTTCGGGCCACCCAGTCGTTGATTTCCACGCGCGCGCTTTCGGGGGCGGCAAAAAAATCCGCCGCGGCAACACCGGCTTCGTAATATTCCCCCGTGAGGGCTTCAAAGTCGGAAGTGAGCTTTTCTCTCTTGTCGAGCCACAGCCTGTTGGCAGTTTCGAGAGCCCCCGCGCTCGGGGCGGAGCTGAAGAGATCCCGTAAATATGCCATTGCTCCCGAGCGCTGAGGTCCCGCGTCATGGCCCGCGGAGTTGAAGCGATCCTGCAAAGAGGCCATCGCTGCGTGTATCTCCGATTCATAACCGGCAAAACGAAGCGCGTTCGCCATTTCCGCCGCCGTGTCGCC
>WRKN01000226.1 GCA_009778055.1 Synergistaceae bacterium | reverse complement strand
GGAGGACAAGCTCAGGGAACTCAAGCAGAAGCTGGTCGTGGCAAAACAGCAGGAGAAGCTGAACAAACTCGATGAGAAGTTCGCCAATAACCCTTTGAGCGGCTTCGACAACTTATTCGACGCGGTGCAGAAACGGGTGGATGCGGCGGATGCCGCCGCGGCCCTCAACAAGGAACTTGTCAAGAAAACGAACGAAGTCGAAGATTTGGCGAAAAAATACGACGCGACCACACAGGAAACCAGGGCCGATCAAGTGGAAGATCAACTCGCCATGCTGAAAGCCGGCCTCGGGAAAGAGTAGGAAGCGATTTCTGAACAAATGGGGAGGGGATAAAATGGTCACAACGGAACAGGAACAAAAACCGGAAAAAGCGGTCCACGTAAACACCGAAACGTTCGTATGCCAAAATTGCGGCGGCATTATGAAGTTTGACATCAAAAAGCAGAAATTCGAGTGCTCGGCGTGCAGATCCGAATACGACTTGCAGACGCTCTCCGACACCGTCAAGGAAAACGATTTCAACTCGTACCTGGATCGTGAAAAAGCGACTGTTCCTTTTGAAGGCATGGCGGTCGTTGCCTGCCAGCAGTGCGGCATGGAGGTCTCTTTTTCCGAGTCGCAGTTTTCGGCAACCTGCCCCATGTGCGGCTCCGCGCAGGTTGCCACGGTAAAGCAAAGCGCCGGGATTCCGCCGGACGGCCTCGTTCCGTTTAAGGTCGACAAAAAAGACGCGCAGGAAAAGTTCAAGGCATGGGTAAAAAGCCGCTGGTTTGCCCCCAACGACTTCAAAAAGAGATACGGCGAGGGCGGTCTGTTTGGTATGTACCTTCCTTTTTGGACATATGACGCCTACGCTGTCTCCCGTTATACGGGAAAAGGAGGAAAAAACAGAAGGGAGAAATCAAAGGACGGCAAAGAAAGAACGGTTACCGACTGGTACCCGGTCAGCGGCATCGTCAGCGCTTCCTTTGACGACTTGCAGATTTGCGCTTCCAACAAGAAGGAGGAAAACATCGTCAACGGCATATTGCCTTACGATACGATCAACAACACAAAACCTTTTTCGGACGGCTACCTCTCGGGTTACTACGCGGAAGTTTACAAGATAAAGGCGAACGCGGGCTTTGAAAGCGCAAAACGGATAATGGAAAACGAATTGCGGCGCCTGGCGGCGAGGGATATCACACGGACATACGATAGGGCGGACGTACAGTCCCTCTCCACAAAATATTCCAACGTAACCTACAAACACGTGCTTCTTCCTTTGTGGAGTTCCGCCTTTGGGTATAAGGGAAAGACCTACAACTACGCGGTGAACGGCGAAACCGGCAAAGTAAGCGGCAGCAGGCCCTATTCCGCGATCAAGATCACGCTGGCGGTCCTGGGGGTTATCGCGGCCGTTTCCGCTTTACTCTGGTCTATGGATACCAGCGTCATGGATATCTTACTCTTGATATTTGATTAGATAGGAGTGAACGGCAAATGTCTTGGTTTGGGCAAGGGAAGGACACTATCGAGTGGGAAGAATTCAGGGACGACGTTCTGTTCTACAAGTGGCGGGCCAACGAGATAAAAAGAGGCTCGAAGCTGATTATACGCGCGGGGCAGAACGCGATATTCTACGCCAACGGACAGATCGAGGGCATATTTAAGGACGAGGGCAATTTTGACGTCGAGACGCAGATAACGCCGTTCCTCTCAACGCTGAAGGGCTTTTTTTCGCTGCGGGGAGATACAGGTATGCGAGCGGAGGTCTATTTCGTCAACGCCAAGCAGCTTTTGCTTCCCTGGGGAACGCGGCAGCGAATAATGATCCCGTCGCCGGAGGTGCCGTCGGGGGTCCCCGTAGGCTGCAACGGGAATTTGCTCGTGGAGTTCCGCGACTACCTGACATTTATCAAAAAGGTGGCGGGCGTTAAATCCACCTATTCGCTCGAAGACATCTCCGAGCGGATAATGGGCGTTCTGAACCCCATCATAGCGGAGTGCATCCTGCACGGAGAACGACAGATAGGCGTAAACGCGCTGATTGGATTGCAGGCAAACAGCCGCGCCCTGGGCAGGGAAATCTCCGCGGAGCTGGACAAGGAATTGCTGGACATCGGCCTCGGAGTGGCGAGTCTGAATATTCTTTCCATCAACTACCCAAAGGAAGTTCAGGAAATGGCCGAAAAAGTTGCGGCGCAGTCCTTCGTCGGCGACGTTGGAAAGTATGCGGCCATCTCCATGGCGGACAGTTTTGGTAAAGAGGGCGGCGGAGGAGCAGGCGGGGCGGCGGCTCAAATGGGAATGGGCTTGCAGATGGGTCAGCAGATGATGGCCGGTATGCAGCATACTGTGCAGCCCGCGCAGCAGCCGACGCAGCCTCAGTCTGCGGCGGGCGTTCCGGCGTCTTCAGGGGAAAAATTCTGCACGACGTGCAGAAAAATGGTCGCATCAAATTTTTGCCCGGACTGCGGCGCGCAGACTGTGTAACACTATCCCACGCGCACAAGGAGAGTTTTTATAGGTCGTAGAGTAAAAAAAGGAGGTATCAGGAAATGGCAAGGAAACTGTACTTAGCTGCGGCGGTTGCGCTGCTGGCGATTTTTACGATGTTTGCGGCTTCCTCGGAAGCCGGGGTCAGGAGATTCGGGCATTTTTCCATCGACGTGCCCGCACGCTGGGATGTAGACGCGGACGTAGACGAAGACGACGATAGCGTAGTCGTCTTCACGGCGCCGGACGAATCGGCGCTGCTTACCATTATCGTAATCGAAAACGAAGACGGAGTAGCGCTCCAGGAAATGGCGGAGTTGATGCGCGAGGGGTACGGAGGCGCAAACCTGAGAAGATCGGGAGACATTTACACGTTTCAATTCGTATTCGAAGGGTTTGACAGCCGCGCCGCCGTCGCTGGTAACAGGATTTTCGCGCTCATGGCGGTCACGGGCGACTGGCACAACGATCTCAACGGCATGCTCGACTCTTTTCAGTTGGCGGGGATATCGAATCAGGCAAAGAGCGAGATAATCGCCTCCCTTGGCGGCGGAAGGTCGGGTGGAGGCGGGGCGGCTGGTGCGGCGCGCCGCGCCAGGCCCGGACGTCCCGACAGGAGGCCGGGCGCTCCCGCCCAATCTCAGCCCGCCCCGACGCAAACGGGGCTTTCGGGGTACGCGAACGAGGTGGTCAACCTGACCAACGCCGAACGTAGAAGAGCGGGGAGCCGTGACCTTGCCGTCGACAACGAGGCGATGGCGGCGGCGGCTCAGCGCGCCCGCGAGCTGGAGCGCAGTTTCAATCATGCCCGCCCGGATGGAAGGGATTGGAGAACGGTTATGAATGAATACAATGTCAGGCAGCCAAATCAGTATTCGGGAGAAAACATCCTGTACAACCATAGCAACAACCCCGCCGAGGCGGTGGCGCAGTGGATGGATTCCCAAGGGCACCGCGAAAATATCCTCAGAAGGGATTACACCCACATCGGCGTGGGCGTTCATCAAAGCGGAGGCAGAACATACGTCGTGCAGGTTTTTATTGGGAGGTAATTTTGTGAAAAAGTTTGTCGCCGCGCTCGCCGTGTTTTTGGCCGCGTCGGCGGTATTGACTGAAGGGCGCCGAAGTCTTTAAAGCGCTCGAAAGAGCCGGACAATAAACTGAACGGAGGATCGTGATG
>WRKN01000225.1 GCA_009778055.1 Synergistaceae bacterium | reverse complement strand
TCGGGGCGGACACCGATTGCCATGATAAGCAGGTCGGCTTGTACTTCCCCATCGTTCAGCGTCACGGTAAGCTGCGCTTCGGTAGGCTGCGCTCCATCTGAAATGGATTTTACGCCGTTCTTGAGGATCAGATTCACGCCCTTGCTCTCAATATGCCGGTGTACGTCGCAGGCCATATCGTAGTCCAAAGGAGCTATCACCTGATCGAGCATTTCGATAAGCGTCACCTGAAGTCCGGCGGCGCAAAGATTTTCGGCCATTTCAACGCCGATGTACCCGCCGCCTATGACCGCCGCGCTTTTTGGCTTCTTCGTTTCAATGTATTCCTTCAGCCTGTATGTATCGGGAATATTGCGGATGGTGAACACTTTTTGAGACTGTGCCCCTTCAATGTTCGGCCTGATCGGCTCGGCCCCCGGCGACAGAATCAGCTTGTCGTAGCGCTCGGTGTATGTTTCCCCTGAGCGGTGATTTTTTATGCTGGCCGTCTTGGCCGCCGTGTCAATCGCCGTGACCTCGTTGAGCACGCGCACGTCCACATTGAACCAGGCGTTGAAGTTTCGCGGCGTCTGTACTGTAAGAGCCGTTTTTTCGGTGATTTTACCTCCTATGTAATATGGCAGACCGCAGTTGGCGAACGATATATGTTCCCCGCGTTCCAACAGAATGATCTCCGCACCCTCATCCAGCCTGCGCAGCCTGGCGGCCGCCGACGCGCCTCCCGCCACACCGCCCACTACCAATATCTTACGAGCCATAAAAACGTTCATTCCTTTCTGCGAAAGGCAACAAAATCAAGAAATTTATGCGCCTCTCCCTCCTGTCCGGGAAATGCCCTATACACACCTGTGTGGCAATCCGGCAGCTTACGACATGGCGCATTACATTATAAAGATATGCAAGTATCTTGTCATTTTGGATGTAGAATTTTTCGTAACAATACGTTTTTTTATGTAGCGCATGATCCCGAAAATATTTATTATGGAAGCGCAAAAGAGACGACTCGCCTGTCGGCGAGTCGTTGTTTGGTGGTTATGTGCAATAAGGACGGGAGGTTGTAAAGAGCGGACATTAAGCGGACGGCGATGATATCTTGAATTTTTTATTTTAAGGAGTGGTAATTTTGAGGAAGGCAATATCTTGGAAAACCGTATTTTTCCCAGCGATGACAGCGGCGCTTCTGTGGGGATTTTTCGTGGCGGCGGCAGCGGAGTCCGGCTCCGCCTCCAAATCCAAATCCCCTACCCGGCACACGATGGACACAAACGCCGGGTACATACGGGAGCTGCCCTTCGACGACGCCAGAGACGCCGAGTGGGCCGCGAAGGGGTTCATAGCGGATTTACCCCACGGCGAGGAGAGACCTTTGCGGATCATGAAAGACGACGGGACGGTCATCTGGGACATGGGCCGGTATTCCTACATCGACAGCAACGCCGATATCAGAGATACCGGCAAATTCCCGGACACGGTGAACCCAAGCCTCTGGCGGAACGCCATCCTGAACAACAGGTACGGGCTTTACGAGGTCGCGTCCCGGAACTTCGGCGGCGAAACCCGCTCCATCTATCAGGTGCGCGGCTACGACGTGGCGAACATGAGCTTCGTGGAGACGCAAAACGGCTTCATCGTGGTTGACGTGATGATGTACAGAGAATCGGCGGCAGTGGCGGTGAAGCTCTTTTACGACCATCTGCCGGAGGATAAGAAGGGCAAGAATATCCACACCGTCATCATAACCCACAGCCACGGCGACCACTTCGGAGGCATAGACGGCGTGCTGGAGAGCGGAAAGACGTCGGGCTCGGTGACGATAGTCGCCCCGGACAATTTCTTTGAAGAGGCCCAATCAGAAAACGTGCTGGTGGGACCGGCGATGTTGAGACGCGCCGATTCGATGTACGGACATCTTCTGTGGGAGATCGACATTCCCCAGGGACTCGGCCAGGTGAACAACGGGCTTGCCATAGCCACCGCCGACGATGGGACAGCTCGTTTGCCGCGCCCGACGCTGGTTATCACGGATAACAACTTAAAACAAAGTTTCGGCGGAACGGCTGTCGAGTTTATCATGGCTCAAAACACCGAGTCCCCGGCCCAGATGGTGATGTTTTTTCCTGACTATAACTCTATCTGCCTGGCGGAGATATGCAACCAGACGCAGCACAACGTACTTACGCCAAGGGGCGCGCAGGTACGGGACACGAAAGCCTGGAACGAAGCTCTGGGTAAAATGAAGACAGCGTGGGTGGACAACAACCGCGACACCTCGGAGCTGTCCGCCTGGGGGCCGCACGGCTGGCCTCGCTGGGGCAGGGACGCCGTAAGGGAATATATCGACAAGCAGGAAGGGCTCTACCGCGAGCTTCACGACCAAACCGTCCGCCTGATGAACGAAGGACTCGGCATGAAGGATATCGCGGAGGTCTTCGAGTTCCCGGCGAACCTTGCAAAGGAGTGGTTCAACCGGGGGTATTACGGCGCGACCGTACACAACGTCAAGGCGGTCTATCAGAAGTACCTCGGCTGGTTCGACAACAACCCCGCCAAGCTCTGGGAACTCCCCGGCAAAGCCTCTGCGGAACTCTACGCGAAATACCTGCGGTCCGGCGGCAGCCTGCTTCAAGCGGCGCAAAGCGCGTACGCTGACGGGCAATACCGGTGGGTTACCGAGGTGCTGGATCATATACGCCTCGTTCCCAGCCACGGCGATCATGACGCGGCGCTGGAACTTCAGGCCGACGCGTTCGAGCAGATGGCCTACTCGGCGGAGAGCGGCATATGGAGAAATTATTTCCTCACCGCCGCCTGGAGAAACCGCCTCTTCAACGGCTCGGATGACGAAATGATGCTTGCCGTTCATTCGAGGCAGTTTCCCAGCGCCGACCCCTCCGTCTCCAAGCCCCCCACCAGGCACACGACAGACTCAAACGCCGAGTACATACGGGAGCTGCCCTTCAACGACACCAGAGACCGCGATTGGGCCGATAGGGGCTTCATCGCGCGCGTCGCGAAAGGCGGCTCGGAGCCGCTGTCAATCCCCGGCGTCTGGGATATGAGCCGATATGCCTACATCAGCGGCGACATCTCCGCCCCCGAACAATTCCCCGACACCGTTAACCCGAGCCTCTGGCGGAATGCCATTCTGAACAACAAATACGGGCTTTACGAAGTCGCGTCCCTGGACAACGGCCGCTCCATCTATCAGGTGCGCGGCTACGACCTGGCAAACATCAGCTTCGTTGAGACGCAAAACGGCTTTATTGTGGTGGATGTGACAAGTAACGCGGAATCGGCGGCGGCGGCGGTGAAAATCCTCTACGACCATCTGCCCCCCGAGAAGCAAAACAAGACGATTCACACCGTCATTTACACGCACAGCCACCACGACCACTACGGAGGCATACAGGGGGTATTGGACAGCGGGAAAACGTCGGGTTCGCTGGCGATAGTCGCCCCGGATGGGTTTATGGAAGAGGCCGTCTCCGAAAACGTGACGGTCGGGCCCGCGATGCACAGACGCGCTTTGTGGATGTACGGCTTCATACTCTCGGTGATCGACGGCATTCCCGAGGGACGCGGACAGGTGAACAACGGACTCGCCATAGGCTCCGGCGCCGGGACAAGCAGCGACCTGTCAAACCCGGCGCACCGTCCGACGCTGGTTATCACACAGGACGGCCCCAGGTCCTTCGACGGTACGGAGGTCCGGTT
>WRKN01000224.1 GCA_009778055.1 Synergistaceae bacterium | reverse complement strand
TGGGCCACTCCCGGCAGCTCGTATTCCACGGGGTCCTCCACCGTGATGATATTGACCTGCGGCTTGGCCAGCGCCTGCAGTATGGCATAGAGGCTGGTCGTCTTTCCGGAACCGGTCGGCCCGGTGAACAGGATCATCCCGTGAGGACGGTAAATAAGGCTGTCCATGACCTCGCTGTCGCTTTTATCCATGCCGAGATCCTCAAGGGTCAGTAGTCCGTGCCCTTTGTCCAGCATACGCATAGCCAGCCGCTCTCCGTGCTGAGTGGGAATAAGCCCCACTCGGATGTCTACCGCGCGTTCGCCGAGGGTAATGCCGATGCGGCCGTCCTGCGGCGCCATGTGCTCGGCGATGTCCATTTTGGCCATAACCTTGATGCGGCTGGTCAAGGGTGCCTGGTGAGTCCGAGGCAGCCTCAGCCGGTCTTGGAGCACTCCGTCTATACGAAAGCGGATCAGAACCTCGTTTTCGTATGGTTCGACGTGGATATCGGTCGCGCGCTGCTTGAGCGCGTCAACAAAAAGACCGTTCACGAGGCGGATGACCGGGACATCCACGGAGTCGCTCAGCACGTCCTCGCGGCTGAGATCGTCGATGTCCTCTATCCCCTCCATGTTTTTGGCGGCTTCGTCAGCAGCCACGCTGCGGATATCGTAAAGCGTGTGGAGCAAGTCGGAGATGTCCTTGTCGGGGTAAAGCTCCAGCTCAGCCGGGAAACCCATCGCGACCCCCAGCATCTGAACTTTCGGGTAGGCGTCAAAAGACACGCCCCCCACTATCAGCACACCGTTTTCCACGCGCAGCGGCACAATTTTCGCGGAACGCAGGACGTCCAATCCCATAGATTCAGGAATCAGCTCGGCTACGGTCTTTGCTTCCGGCAAAACCATAACGGGCGGAGCGAACGAGGCTTCTTCTTTTTCCAAAATTTTGTTTTCCCTGTTTCCCTTGTTTTCCACGGCCGATTTTTTTACATCTTCTTCTTGAGGCTCTGCTGGTACATCTCTTTGAAGCGCCTGTCTATTTCTATTTCGACCGGACTCATTTCCATACGAAGCTGCTCGGCGTTGCCGATGGTCAAAGACGCCTGCCCGGTTGCCGCGCGCATCTGTTCGGTGTTGCCTATGATCTGGGGGGTAAGGAAGATTATGAGGTCAACCTTTTCCCGCTCCTTCGACACCTTCTGAAAGAGCCCGCCGATCAACGGTATGTAGGAAAGCCCGGGCACGCGGCGTCTGAGAGATTTTTCGGTCTCCTTGACCATGCCCCCCAGTATGATGGTCTCCCCGTCCTCCACCGTGACCGATGTTTTTACCTTACGCTTGGCGGTGACGGGAGTTACGGAACCCATTGCGGTAAGGACGTCCTCCGTGATCTGCTCTATGTCGAGGGCGACGACGTTGCCGCTGCGTATGTGGGGCGTTACTGTCAGGGTCAGGCCCGTGTCTTTGTAGTTGAAGTTTTGCTGTAAAGCGCCGGGGTTGGCCAGATCGGAGGCCGTGTTCGCCAGCGTGGGAATAACCTGCCCCACCTGGAACGAGCTTTCCTTGCCGTCGGTGCACATCAGGCGCGGCACGGACAACACGTTGATGGCGTCGTATTTTTTCAGCATTTCGACGGTGGCGTAGAGCAGCGCCAGGGGCCTGTAGTTTGTGATGGTGTACGAGTTGCCGTTATCGTCGGTTTTACGTTCCTCAATGCGGGAAAGATCGCTGAACCACTGCTGGAACTGAGGCGGAACCGCACCCTCTCCCAACTGCCCCATGCCGCCCAGCATGAAGTTGTCCCATATCTGCCCGCCGAGAATAGACCAGTCTATGCCGGCTTTGTCCAAGTTCGTGACGTTGACTTCCGCCATGAAACCGCGGATCAAAACCTGCTTCGCCTGGACGTCTATCGCTTCCAGAATTTTCTGCAAGGAATCGTACTGCCTCTGAGTGGCCGTGAAAATGAGGCTGTTGGTCGTCAAGTCCGGCACCACCGTCGCGGGGACTCTGTTGCCGTCCTGACCGGGCTGCGCCGTCGCGGAGGCGGCGAGCACCTTTCCCATTTGTTCGGCGGCGGCCGTGGCGTCGATGTTCTGGAGCTTATAGATGTGAAATTCGCTCTCCTGCGAATCCACGTCCAGTTGGCCTATTATTCTCGTCGCGTCGGCTATGGCTCTCGTTTCGCCAACCAGCACCACCTGCCGGCTGCTCTGGTCGGGTATGGCTGAAAGCCCGCGCAGATGGGCGCCCTGCTGCGCAATAGCGTTGAGCTGGTTAGCCACTGTTGACGGATCGGCGTATTTCAAGGAGAACACGCTGCTTTTTCTGGCGCTGCTCGCCACGTCGAGGTCGCGTACTACGGCGATTCCCCTGCTGACGTCGGTGGCCCGCCCCTGCAAAATTATGTCGCGCCCGTTGCCCACCGGCAGGACGACCACGCTTTGGCCGAACGCCTGCTGCATAGCCTGCGCCACCAACTCAGCGACAATGTACCTCAGGGATACTATGTGGGTAACTATCTCCTCGCCCTGCCCCGGTCCTCCCATGCCCCTTGTGACGCCGGACGGCTGAGGGGCCGCTCCCTGCACCAGCTTGTCGTAGTCCCCCATGTTCTGCAGTGTCCAGCCCTGCGACTGCAGGATGGAGATGAAGATTTGGCGCGCTTCATGAAGCGTGGACGGTCTGGGAGATATGACCGTGATCTTGCCGGTGACGTTCGGCGGAACCACTATCGTCCTCTGCATGATCTCGGACACAAAGCGGACGAACTTCACAATATCCAGATCGGTGAAGTTGAACTGCACCAAGCCGTCCCGGCGCATGGCCCTCGCCGCCTCGATCAGAACTTTTTCGTCATGCTCGGCCTGCGCGCCGTTGCCGCCGTTAGCCGTCGCCGCACATGACGCCGTGGTGAACGCGGTCAAAAAACACGCTAAAAAAAACACGAAAAATAAAGATTTTTTCATTCAGCCATTCCTCTATTCGTTTATAACGTCATTCCGGCAGGTAAAGAGTCATCTCCCTATCCTGATACTCGACAACGAGCTTCCGAAACGTCAGCTCCATATCCCCCGCAAGCACGGCGGAATCCGTTTCGGTTCTCCATTTTACACCGTCTTTTTCTCCTCTGTCCGGCATGTCCTCCCTGGTCAGATAATCAAGGTATACTTTCTGCGCCTCGTTTACCAGATCCCGTTCAAATTTTACCTCAGCGAGAGTCCGAAGCGACACGGTTACGAGTTTGAAGCCTCCCGCTATCACAAGCCCGGCTATCGCCACCGCCGTCATTACCTCGATAAGCGTGAATCCGGCCCGCGAACGGCCGAAAACTGACATACGGCTACCGTACCTCGTAATGCAGCAAGGTGGGAACTCCGTTGCGTATCACCTCAACCGCGAATTGGTCGCTGGCCATCAGTGAATTCAGCGAATTGGTGATGTCCATCGCGTTGCGGAAGACTATACCGTTGATCCCCTGGATCACGTCGTCCTCCTGAACTCCTAACTGGGCGAGAATACTGTCGTTGTTGATCCACTCTACCTGAAGCCCCTGCTCGTTTTCCGACGGGCGGATACGAACTTTCCTGAGTTCGTCGAAGGGATTTTCTAACAACTGATTGACTTTGTCCCTGCCGATAACGCCAGGTACGCCTCTGCCCGGATCGGGAGGCGTGACATGCCCGGTGTCCGCCGCCGCCCTTGCTTCAGTAGGGCGGCGCTCCGTCAAAGGGGCGGGGGGGG
>WRKN01000223.1 GCA_009778055.1 Synergistaceae bacterium | reverse complement strand
TGCTGGCATACCCGCCGTAGACGTTCTGGCGCACCGCGCCGCCGCTGTTCACGGTCACGCTGTTGCCCGTGGCCGTGGCTGTGCCGGAGTCGCTTCTAGCATACCCCCCGTAGACGCTTCTGCCCACCGTGCCGCCGCTGTTCACGGTGACGCTGTTGCCCGTGGCTGCGGCATTGTCGGACGTGCTATCGGCATACCCGCAGATGACGCTTAAGTCCACCTTGCCGCCGCTGTTCACGGTCACGCTGTTGCCCGTGGCCGTGAGTTCATTGGGCTCCTGAGTGCCGTTCGGGTTGGGGCTGTTGCCGTAAACCCAGGTGTCGCCAACATCTGTGTCAATGACGATGTGCTGCGCGGCAAAGGCGGGCAGGGGGACGAAAAACAGGCCAAGGGCCAGAACAAGGGCGCAAGACGCGACGCGTTTCACGAGAAAGCCTCCTTTACGGCTGAAGGTATGCCAAATGACCGCGGCATAATAATCATCTCTTTAATTAAGATTACTACAACACTCATTTCCAAAATATTGCTTTCCTCAAATTTACCACAACGGGCGCTGATTGTGTCAATGCCTCATTGCGCAAAACTTTCATAGCCCGAGATATTGCCTCCTTAAATATTTTCTATTTCTTTGCCGAAGCCGTAACGGAGCGTGCCAAGGATACCGCCGACGACGGCCGGAACGACCCAGGCCAAGCCCAGCGCGGAAAATGGAAGAACTTCTATGACGGACATCATATACGCCGCGATACCTTCAGTTTCGCCCGGAACCGCGAGCATGTCCACGAAGCCCACGACCAGGGTGCAGTAAGTCGCCCCTATAAACGTGCCTCTGTTCATCCAGCGGCAGCGAAACACGTTCAGCAGCACCAGAACTATGGCCGAGGGATAGATGAAAATCAGTATGGGCTCGGTGTAGTGTATGATCGTGTCGACGCCCATAGCGGAGATCAAGACGGATACGACGCAAACTGCTATTACGCAGTTCCTGTAGGACAGCTTCCCCTGCGTCGCTCGGCTGAAAAAATACGAAGCCCCGGCCCCCAGGCCGATAGCTGTGGTCAAACAGGCGAAAAACGCGACGCAGGCCAGCGCAAGCGCGCCGTAGTCCTGATAGAGCCCTTCCACCAGGACGACCAGGAGATCGACATTGTCCATATGGGCTTCGAAAATGCCCGAACCCGTGGCGCCGATGTAGATCAACCCTCCATAGACGAGAAGAAGGCCGAGTCCGGCCAGAGCGCCGCAGCTATACGCAACAGCAGCCTGGGCGCGGCGGTCGTCAGGCTGGAGTTCGGAAATCGTGGCGATAATCGCCCCGGCGACGACCAGTCCGCCAAACACGTCCATGGTCTGGTATCCGTTGATGAATCCGTCGTGAAAAACAAAAGCTCCGGAGACGCCTGTATTCGCTGGGACTCCAAGCGGGCGGAGAACGCCCTTCACTATGATGACGGCCATGACGATCAAAAGAACCGGCGTGAGATACTTGCCCAGTTTTTCCATAACCGTTGAAGGATTTATGGAGAAATAGGCCACGGCGATAAAGTAAACGCAAGAGGTAAGGATTTCAGGAGAGGGGCCGACGATGGCCACGACGCTGAGTTCATGAGCCGTCGCGGCGGTTCTGGGAACGGTTATCATGGCGGTGCACAACATTATCACGGAGGTAAACAATAGGGAAAACGTTTTTCCCATGTCGGACGCGATGCCGTCCTCCTTTTCTCTCGCGCGGACAGCCGCCGTAAAAGCCAGGACGGGAAGCAGAACCCCCGACAGGAAGAAGCCGAAAAGGGCCGGCCTCCACTCGCTGCCTGCCAGCAGGCCTATCGCCGGCGGGAAAATCAAATTTCCGGCGCCGAAAAAAGCCGAAAACAGAGCAAAACCTGTGATAATCGTGTACGTAATAAAGCTCTTACCGGTGTTCATGTCGTACCTCCGTACAGTTGTCTTTGTATGTTTGTTCCGCAATACTCCAAAAGACTCGCCCACTGGTGGGTCTTTGTTTTGCAGCTTCCATAATTATAATAAACTACTGTCGAAGCCATACGTCACGTAAAAACAGATTTGTTACAAAAAATTCCACATCCAAATTTCAAAGCGGCAGCCTTTACCGTAAACCGCGGACGCCGGTTGAGTTGCCCATAGCCCCTGCTTTATCCAGTATATCCTTAATGACAACACAACGGCCTCCCTGCAAAAATCCCCCTTAACAAACATCGGTTTTACGTGATAAACTATCACGCTGTCAAAATTCCGCCTGCGGGGGATGGCTTGGAGAACGGGCCGATTACCTCGGCCCCTATACAGAGGGGAAGAAAATCGCGTATGAAAATCGGATTCGTCAGCCTTGACCACCTGCGCGACTGGCACGGCACCACGCGGCTGATAGACCAGCTCGCCGCCGAAATGGCCGCCCGGAGGCATGAGATTGTCATCATTGCCCATAAAGGCGCGGCTTCGTCAAAGGTCCCGGTTTCCCGGCGCGAGTATCCCCATGAACTGATAACGCTGGATTTAAGCGATGGCCCCGGACGGAAAACCGCCCGGGAAAAAATCGCCGCCTCCGGCATGGACGTGTGCGCCGCGTCGGTGGGAAACAACCTGATCATGCACATGCCCGGCCTGCTGCGAGGCAGCGGCATTCCGTTCGTGTTCGGAGACCCCCATGACCCCCGCGTCCGCACCTTCGCGGGCTGGCAGCCATACGAAAGCTATGGGACGCTCAACTGCGCCGACGCCATTCAAACCCTGCTCCCTGAGTACATACCCTTTTACCCCGAAACGCTGCGCCCGCGCGTGACGGAAATCGGCGTACCCGCCCCGCCCCCCGCCGATATCGACCTCCGTAGGTGAGGCGAGCCTCGCTTTGACACTATGGCTATACATGGTATATACTGCAAAAGAGGTGATTCATTATGATAACCACAATTCAAAAGTGGGGAAACAGCCAAGGAGTTCGTTTGCCTAAAGCGGTTTTAGATGTTCTGTTTTTGCAGGAGAACGACCCGGTTGAGATAGTAGCTGAAAATGACACGATTATTATCAAGAAAGCCGCCCGTAAACGCCGCGCGAAAAAGAGCCTTGAGGAAAGGTTCATAAACTACGCGGGCAATTATCAATGCATGGAATGGAATACCGGTAAGCCGGTTGGCAACGAGGCGTGGTAATGTCATATGAACCAAAGCAGGGCGATATTATTATTCTTGATTTCGACCCGCAAACCGGGCACGAGCAAAAGGGAAGGCGCCCCGCGTTAGTGGTAAGCAACGAGCAGTTCCATAGACGGACTAATTTAGCGATGGTCTGCCCGGTCACAAACACGGCAAGCGGTTTTCCCTTGCATGTCACGCTGGATGGCGGAACAGACACAAAGGGCGAAATTATGTGTGAGCAGGTTAAATGCCTGGACATAAAAGCAAGGAACGCTTTGTTCAAAGAATCTGCGCCGGAAGAAATAATAGACGAGGCGATTGATATTATCTGCGCGTTCATCGAATAATACAAACTTCGCAGGAGCTTTTACGGAAGAACGCTATTTACAAATATTTTTATAACGTGTTTGAAAAGGATATGGAAAAACAAAATGGAACAGAGCGGAACGTTGAGGCAACAAAGAAGGAAAACGGGCAAAATCCGGCGGGCGGCTCTGGCGCTGCTGGTGGCCGGCACGCTGGCGTCGGGCGCGGTGTCCGATTTATACGCCGAAGCCTCGGAAGCTCATGGCGACCTCACCGTACAG
>WRKN01000222.1 GCA_009778055.1 Synergistaceae bacterium | reverse complement strand
AAGAAGCCCAAAAAGGGCTGGAGCAGATAGAGGAAAAGGCATACATGCACAAGCTGAGGCGCGAAGGGTATACGCGCGTATACAAATATGGCATCGCGTTCCACAAGAAAACCTGCGAGGTGGCGATGGAAACTGTAAAATAACGCATTTCGAGACTGCACAACGCGGGCTATATATACCGGACTGCGGGTATGCGCTGGGTTTGCAGGAAGATAAAAGATAAGATCACCTATTGCTTCAAAACGCGCCGCTTTTGGGATATACTCAGCGGCGGAGGGGAGTAATCAATCGGTATAGCAATATGAGGTATCACACCATGAAAAAGCGGATTTTGACAGGCGCGGAGTCTTTTGAAAAAATAATCGCCGGGGATTATTTCTATGTTGATAAAACCTTGTTCATCAAAGAGCTGCTGGATAAGAGGGGCGAAGTGACCCTGATAACGAGGCCGCGCCGGTTTGGCAAGACGATGAATATGAGCATGTTGGAGCATTTCTTCGGTCTTGCCGCGCCTTCCGGAATCCCTGCCGCCGGGGAAGGCAAGGGCTTGTTTGACGGGCTGAAAATAATGGAGCATGGGGATATTGTCGAGAAGCATAAAAACAAATACCCTGTTATTTTCTTGACGCTGAAAAATGTGGAATTTCCGTCTTATGAGAATTCCGTTGACAAAATAAGAATCCTTGTTTCCAGTATTTACCAGCAAAAAATGTATCTATACGAAACTGACGGGCTAAACGAGTTTAAGAAGAAAAAGTTTTACAGATATTGTTCTGAAGAGGCAACGGAAATAGAATTGCAGTCCGCATTGCTGTTCCTGACGGAGTGCTTGTATACCTATCACGGGAAGAGGGCAATCGTTCTGTTGGACGAGTACGACGCACCGCTGACAAATGCCTATGTTAAAGGCTTCTATAATGAAATGGTGGAGTTCATGCGTGGCTTTTTGGGGGGTACGTTCAAAACGAACGACAGCCTGGAGTTCGGTGTATTGACCGGGGTGCAGAGGATATCGAAAGAGGGCTTGTTCAGCAGTTTTAATAATCCAAAAGTCTGCGGGATCATGGACGAGGAGTTTGCCACTGATTTTGGCTTTACGGAGGAAGAGGTCAAAGACGCTTGCGTTGCGTACGGGCTGGGCGAATCGTTCAATGAAGCGAAGAGATGGTACGACGGCTACCGGTTCGGCGGACAGGACATGTATAACCCCTGGAGCATCACCGGGTATTTGGACAGGAGAAAATTCGACGAATACTGGGTCAACACCGGCTCGACGTCAATATTTAAGGATATCTTCCATAAAGGCGACATATCGCTGAAAGATAACTTGGCGGGATTGATCACGGGCGCACCAGTGATGATGTACGCGGAGGATGGGATAACCTATCCCCTTGAATATTCGAACTCGAACGCATTCTGGAACCTGATGCTGAACGCGGGATATGTAAAGCCCTGCAACGGGACCAGGGGGCTGGGTGACAAGTTTGGCGTGGAGCTGGTGAACATGGAAGTACGTAACATGTTCGCCCGCACCGCCAGAATATGGTTTGAGACTCAGCAGCAGCCGGTATCAAAAGCGATTTCGCGTTTTGTGGGCTGCCTTCTGCAAGGCGATTCGGACGGCGTGGCCGCCAGTCTCAACGACGACTTGCTGAACAACCCGAGCTGCCACGACTATAAGGAAGAGAACAGCTACCACATGTTTATCTACGGGATGCTCCTAGCCGTTTCAGACGGCTATACGGTCTATTCCAACCCCGAATCGGGGAAGGGGCGTTCAGACTGCATGATAAAGCCCCACGACAAAGAAAAACATGCGGTAGTGATAGAATTCAAGCACAGGGGTGCAGACGGGAAAGACTTAAAAGAAGAAGCGCAAAAAGGGCTGGAGCAGATAGAGGAAAAGGCATACATGCACAACCTGAGGCGCGAGGGGTATACGCGCATATACAAATATGGCATAGCGTTCCACAAGAAAACATGCGAGGTGGCGATGGAAACTGTAAAATAACGCATTTCGAGACTGCACAACGCGGGCTATATATACCGGACTGCGGGTATGCGCGGGGTTTGCAGGAAGATAAAAGATAAGATCACCTATTGCTTCAAAACGTAGGATACGCCGCGTTTTTTTAGTTCATTTACGATTTTCTTCTCCTCATGTTTCTGTAACTCTAAAGCGCGCATTGCTTCACTTACAGGTATTTTCAGATTTGCCACTATGTTCACCGCAGCTTCGATCTTGCCTTCGATTTTGCCTTCGATCTTGCCTTCGATCTTGCCCTTCGCGATGCCTTCTGCCGTTGCGATGCGCCTGGTTTCCTGTACATCGTAATTGTCAATGAAAGTAAACATTTCTTGTATCCTCCTCTCGTAAATCTTTCCCGCTATCGCGTCTATCTCCTCGTCCGGCACGTTTATCTTTTTGAGCAGCACCGCGATAACATCCGCAAGCAGCTTACACAGATGCGGGGGGATGTTCAACTGTAGATTTTCTATGTAATCAGACGGCAAGTCGGCAAGAATGCTGATGTCGTCCGCAGTTCGGATTTTATCGATGATCATGATCAGCGACAGCATGCCGCCAAAACGTATGAGATCCTGTTTGCTGTAGTCGCTGAGACCAACAAGTTCGTATTCAAACTTAGGTATGTATTTGTGAAATACCTCGTTCAGCTCGACCTTTTCCAGAAAATTCGTTTCCGCAGTCCACTTGTCAATGCCGTCATAGAACACTATCGGTAGCACAGGCGGGAACTTGAAGCCTTTTGTGAAGCTGATATTCTTCGTCTTCTTGTTAGCTTCCTTTTCGTAGTCCGCTAAAACTAACGCTATATACTGCAACAGCTTAAAGCTTGCACGGTAGTTTACCTCCGATTCATGCTCCACTATCGCAATGACAAATAACGGCACATCGCCTTTGAGATTGATCCGCTTTACCGTATCCGAATCCTTGCCGTCTTGGAAGAGCGGCAGAAATCGCTCCGTAACATCCTCGATATCCTCCGGGGTTACACCGTCGAATATCTCGAGATCGATAAAATCCCTCAAAAACTCAAAGAACAACTCAGGCTCTCCGAATATAGCCTTGAAGCTGTTATCTTTTGCTTTGTGGATCGCCATCATGCTGCCCCTAATATCTTTGTATTTATGCATGGCATAATCAATTGTGGGCTGGGAGTCTCGGATAAAAGTCTGCCGCAGAAACGCCGGGCGTATGCCGATAGAAAGCATATCCCATGCAAACAGTCCCCACGCCCTGCATACCGTCGTCATTCTACCTCATATCAGGCCGCTTGTAAAGCGTTTCGCCCAATTTTGCCTTGAAAACGCGCCGCTTTTGGGATATAATCAGCGGTGGAAGGGAGTAATCAATCAGTATAGCAACATGAGGTATCACACCATGAAAAAGCGGATTTTGACAGGCGCGGAGTCTTTTGAGGAAATAATCGAGGGCGATTATTTCTACGTTGATAAAACCTTATTTATCAAGGAACTGCTTGAAAGCAAAGGGAAAGTGACCCTGATAACGAGGCCACGCCGGTTTGGCAAGACGATGAATATGAGCATGTTGGAGCATTTCTTCGGTCTTGCCGCGCCTTCCGGAACCCCTGTCAGAGAGGAAGGAAAGCCCTTGTTTGACGGGCTGAAAATAATGGAGCATGGGGATATTGTCGAAAAGCATAAAAACAAATACCCTGTCGTCTTTCTTACGTTGAAAAATGTTGAGTCCGTAACATACGGCAGTTCCGTGAATAAAATCA
>WRKN01000221.1 GCA_009778055.1 Synergistaceae bacterium | reverse complement strand
TATTTAAACGCCTACCTGATACATCACCTTTTCCTGGATTTCCTGCGCGCTAAGCACGAAATTCTCACAGAAGAAGAAACACTGAGAACCTATCAAATCGCAGCTCTTTGGAGCAGCCAAAACGGCTTTAAGGTCGACGCGCTGAGCTATTACGAAAAAATTGGGGACTACAAATCGATAGTGTCCATTTTCTTTGACTTCCCTCTGCAGGTGCCGAGCGACATAGCGATTTTCGCCGAACAGTTATTTGACCGGGCGCCGCCCGACATATATGTCAGCGTGAGATCTTTTGCCGCCATACACACGCGTGTGGTCATCAGCCTTGGTAAATGGCAAAAAGCGTTGAAACTGCTGGCGTACTACGAAGAAAAATTATTGCAATTGCCCGAGGACGCGTCTTTAAACTATACTTTGGCCGGTCTGTACTATGCTTGGGGAATGGTTCGACAGATGGTGAGCACTATGGACGACTGCTACGATTTTCACCTTTACTACGCCAAGATGGACGAATACATGGCTAAAACCAATGTTGAACCGAACAAGCTGACCAGCCATTCGATAATCCCATGGATCAGCCTTGTGGGTTCGGCCAGAGGGGGCGCTCCTCAGGAGTACATCGACGCCCTGTCTCGCGCGGAGGAATATGCGTCCCGTTGCTATAACGGTCGTATGGCTGGTTCTTATGATTTAGCCCGAGGCGAATTAAAGTTTTACCAGGGCGACGTTCGCGCGGCGGAATCTTTAATAGTCAAGGGGCTTGAGAAAGCGCGCGCGTACGGGCAATTTACGCAGGTACACAGGGCGCTGTTCTACATGTTACGAATAGCGGTTGCGCAGGGAAATTTCGCAAAGGCTGAAAGCGCGCTTAAAGACACGGAGGCTTTGCTGAACGTAACAGCTTATACTCCAAGCTTCCTTGCCTATGACATCACCTTGGGAGCATATTACAACTTTGCTTTGCAGCCACAGAGGGTTCCGGGCTGGTTAAGGGGAGAGTTTTCTCCCTACGGTCATCCGGTATTCAAAGAAAACTCCGCAAACCAAATAAAGTTGCATTATTGCTACATTACGGATAATTTTGCTTACTTGCTGACTTATATTGAAGAAGAGAAAAGGCGGGAGTCGATTCTGTACGGTCGGGTGGAGCTGCAGGCTATGGAAGCATGTATACGCTTCAAGACGAAGGACAAAGGGGGCGCCTTCGCGGCACTGCGCGAAGCATATGAAACGGCTCTACCCAACGCCCTTCTGATGCCTTTTATATGTCTGGGCAAGGATATGCAAACTCTTGCCACAGAAGCTCTGCATGAGTATGATTGCGCCATACCCAAGCCGTGGCTGGAAACGGTGATCCGCAAGTCGACCTCCTACGCCAGGCGCCATAAGAAGTTTATTTCCGATTACAGGAAGGCAAAAGGTTTCGACGACGAGATAGTTTTATCCTCCAGCGAAAGCGAAATCCTTCGCGCCGTGTACAACGGGCTTTCACACAAAGAAATCGCGGCCAACCTGAACTTGTCCGCCAACACGGTTAAGATTTTTATCAACAGTATTTACGAAAAGCTGAACGCCCGCAACATAGCCGACGTTATGCGTATCGCAGTCGAGAGAAAGCTGGTGTAGACAGTTATGGATAACGCGCCAAGAGTGAATATTGATCCGAGTGCTTTTCCTCATTTCGAACGCGCGCGGCTGAACCGGCTTCTTGCGGAAGCTGTGAAATGCCCGGTGGTGGTGGTATGCGCTGGAGCGGGCTACGGTAAAACGTTCGCGGTTTCAGATTTTGTGTCGGAGCAAAATCACCCTGTCGCATGGGAGCAGCTTTCGGACCGCGACAACGTAGGCTCTCGCTCCTGGGAAAACGTCGCCAACTCTTTTGCGCAGATGAACGAGCAGATAGGCGAGGTTATCAGAGAAGCCGGCTTCCCTGACACTGAAGAAAAATATGAACAGTTCTATAGCCAATATGAACGCAGTATGCCCAGTAAACAGCAGTACATAGTCGTTATCGACGACTTTCATTTTGTGAAAAACAAGGCCGTGATTAATTTTGTAGAGTATGCCATAAATCACCCGCCGTCGAACAGGAAGGCGATAATCATTATCAGCCGCGAGCCTCCGCCGTTCAATTTAGCGGGCCTGCAGGTCAGAGGCCTTGTCGCCCACGTACACGAGGAGGATCTGAACTTCACCGAAAGCGAGCTGGCCGAGTATGTGAGCCTTCAGGGTTTGTCCGCGGAAGCTCAAACTCTGCGCGAAATATGGCAGGATACCAAGGGCTGGGCTTTCGCGGTGAACTTCATCGTGCAGTCGCTGAAAAAATCGACACTCTATTCGGGCTACGTTCGCAGCGCGATGAGGAAGAACTTCTTCCAATTGATGGAGGCCGAGGTGTTCAGCACCGTGTCCGAGCGGCTTCAACATTTTTTGGCGTGCCTTTCCCTGGTGGATCACCTTTCGGCCGACCTGGTCGCCCTTCTGGCCGGAGAGGATAAAAGCCTGACGGCCGAACTGGAGCGGCAAAGCTCCTTTGTTCGCCTCGACAGCTATGTCAACGCCTACATGATTCATCACATGTTTTTGGATTTCCTGCGCACAAAACAGGTGATATTAACCGAAGAAGAAACGCTGAAAACTTATAAAATTGCGGCCGATTGGTGCGGCCGGAACGACTTTAAGATAGACGCGATGGCCTATTATGAGAAAATTGGAGACTACCAATCCATAGTGTCAATTATGTACGATGTCCCCGAGCAGGTACCGGAAAGCACCGCGATTTTCGTCGAACAGATCTTTGACCGCGCCCCCGGTGACGCCTGTGTCCGGGTCGCCGGTTTCGTGGGAACGCATATACGTATCATCAACAGCCTTGGGAAATGGCGGAAAACGTTGGAGCTGATGGCGCGTTACGAGGCTGAACTGCTGCGGCTGCCGGCCGACGACAAGCTGCGCGACCGTAATCTGGGCGGCCTGTACTATGCCTGGGGCGCGACACGGCAGATGTTATCCACTATTGACGACCGCTACGATTTTCATATTTACTACGCCAAGATGAACGAATACCTGACCAAATCTCCCGCTGCTCCGAACAAAATGAACAACCATTCAGCCGGCACATGGTTCAGCTTTGTGGGTTCCGCCAGAAAGGGCGCGCCGCAGGAATACATAGACGCCCTGGAATGTTCGGCGAATCATGCGTCCCGCTGTTTCAACGGCTGTATGGCAGGCATAGACGATTTGGCCCGGGGCGAGCTCAAATTTTACCAGGGCGACGTCAGCGCGGCGGAATCCTTTATCGCCTCTGGGCTGACGCGCGCGCGCGCGTCCAGGCAGTTTGAACTGGCGCACAGGGCGCTGTACTACATGATACGGATAGCGGTTTCTCAGGGAGATTTCGCAAAGGCTGAAGGCGCGCTTGAAGACTCCAAAGTTTTGCTGGAAGAAACCGACTACCTTATTCGCTTCTCCACCCATGACATAACCATGGGAATGTATTACATCTATGCTTTAGAGCCGGAGATGATTCCAAGCTGGCTGAAGGAGGCATTCTCACTTTACCTTCACCCTAAGTTCATCGAAAACTTCGCAAATCAGGTTAAGGCGCGCTATTGCTACATCACGAAAAAATATGCCGCCTTGCTGGCCTATATTGAAGAGCAGAAAAAACGGGAGTCGATTTTGTACGGCCGGGTGGAGCTGGGGGCGATGGAAGCATGCGCGCTTTTCAAAACGAAGGACAAACGGGGCGCCTTAACCGCACTGCGCGAA